>CAUULA010000034.1:0-23783 GCA_963545855.1 uncultured Prevotella sp. | reverse complement strand
TTCCAAAGTTTTTCCCCTCCAAACTTTTTCATCTTTCTTCTTACTACATACTATTTTGTGATTAAGTAATTGATAATCAACAACGATTAGTAGTATAGGACGATACTACACATTCTACTACATTTGGTTACTACAAGTTTGAAGGAGCGGGCAGGGCAAGATTTTTCTCATCTTGTAGACATAGATGGGGCTGCCTCCGTTTCTTCGCTTGCTCACCTTTATGTATCCTGCTTTCTTCAAGGCTTCGCCCATACGCTTGGTAACAAGTGGCTGGTGGGTATAAATACCCAGATAGGTGAGTATCTCCGTAGTAGTCATTAACGAATAGCTTTCATCCTCCGTTGACTTTTCAAAGCAACGCAGCAAGAGTTCCATCTCAGCGGTCTGTACCTGAAAGTCCTCACTCTCCCTGTATAGTTCGGCAATCTCTTCATCATCAAACCAATAGCGGAAACCTGACTTTAGCAGGGCTTTGGCTTCAGCATAGACATTGTCCATTGAAATACGTTTGGCTTTCTCTATGTCTATGGAAAGTACTTCAAAGGGCAGGAACCTTCTGCTGCCTGTCGGGTCTGTAAGAAAGTCATTGCCGTTCACTGATGCCACAAAGCTTGCCAAGTGGGGATGCTCCTCCACGTACTTGTCATACGGCATACGGTACTTGACCATCGGACAGGTAATGAGGTTTTTCAGCTCATTCTCGTCCCGCTTATTGAGGGCTTTTAACTGGTCAGGCAATTCGGAGGGCGAGAACAACACGCCCAGACAGAGAAAAGCTTCCTCCAAGAACTCGGAGATAGAAGCCTGCCTCTCAACCCACTATGAGTTCAGATACAATACAGTATTGGGCAGAACCGAATACCGAAGTAGGAACAGCGGCATATTTACAAAAGTCGGTCGCTATGAAATCAATACGCTTCGCAGGAAACTTGATTGCGATGAAGGCATAGCGACTTCTGCCGAGAACCTTTATTCCATCATTGAAAGCAGCTATTCTCCCCGTATCAATCCCGTGCAGGAGTATTTCAAAGGGTTGCCATTGATGGATATAGGTAGTAGTGGCGACAATGGTAATTGCAGTTCTTCTTTCCTTTCACTGAAAGCAATTTCAGATTTAGTAAGCTGCGTGGTTGTCCGTAACTCTGACAAGTAGCTGCCGTACCTTACCAAGTGGCTCGTGGCGATGGTCGCCAACGCAATGGACGACCGTGAGTGCCGTAACCATACCTGACAGGAGAGCAGGGCAAGTTCAAGACGACGTTTCTCGATTTGCTTTGTCCACCCAAACTGCACGGTTACAGCTATACGGGCAAGATATATCCACAGGAGAAGGACACACTCACCTATATCGGTCAGAACCTTATCGTAAACATGCCTTTATCTGCGCTTGTTTTCATTATATGCTTGGTTTGGTTTCCGAGAGTGAAGTTAAGAAGAGAACAGGAAAGTTCCAAGCATTCGGAGAGTGCTTGCATGATGTTGCGCTCGTCTGCCATAAAGTTCACACAGATTTTATGGAGATAGGGAGGGAAAAGACTGATTTAAGCTAAAAATAAAGAGTATAACAATAAGAATAGGCAAAGACAGAAGTGTGCCCTTTGCTCACACTTACAGTATTCTGCACCGATATTTTAAACGATAGAATCAGTATGGAAATATGGTAGCGTTTGTCCACATCGAAAGTGTCATAAGCTGCCAGTTGAACAAACACAGATTGAATTGGATATGCATCGCCTTATCTTTGCACCAACATCTAACAGACGGTGAAAGAAAAAACTGGGCAAAAAGGTGCAAACATCAGCTGATGAAATGCACCGCCTTTTCCTTTAAGTTCCTGATGTTTCCCTGCTGTTCTCTGCAGCTTTGAGATATGGAAAATGCGCCATACTTTTGCAGGTAGAAATGTGCGATAAGGCGCAAAACAAGAATAGGAATTACAAACAAAACAATAATAGAACTATGGGATATTTTATCATTACGGACTCAAATTGGGCAAGACTCAAGAATGAGATAATCAGCCTTGCCGAGACCTGCCACAAGGCATTCGGAGAACAGAGCATGCATACCGATTGGCTGTACAACGGTGATGTGTGCAGGTTGCTCAACATCAGCGCACCCTGCAGCACTACCGTGATACAAGCGTGCTGCCATTCTCCCAAATCGGGCATAAATGCTATTACAAGCGTGAGGACGTGGAGCGGTTGTTGCAGCCCAAATCGGAGAAACCTAAAACAGACAGTCCTAATAATAACAAATAAGGAAAAAAAATATGGAACAGGTAAGGGACTTGAACATGGATGCGGATGATATGCTGGTGGTGCTTTCCACACTCAGTGGTGCAAGCAGACGGATAAAGGAAGTGGCTCTGACACACAAGCCACTCTTTGGCGGTGAGCATTTCCTGACAGGCAAAGAGGTGCGAGCGGCTGTATATCAGCCCCCGCACCTTGCAGGATTATCGGGACAGGGGAATTATTCCCTATACGCAGTTTGCAGGGAAGATACTCTATAAGGCTTCGGACTTGGAAAAGATGTTGGAAAACAACTATAAAAGCAGCAAATTAGAAATATGAAAAAAGACACCTGTATAAGAGATGGTAGTGTAATTCCAACTGTGTCAAGGCCATTTCCCTTATTATCTTAATCTCAGATGAGAGACACGATTTTTAATCGCATTTTTCATCTGAGGAGCCTTCTAGGCTTCAAAGTTACATAATTTCATTCTATATTACAAGTCCAATATATCCCATGCTCTTATTTGGGGAGTCCAATACTCATATTGAGAACCCGTTTCTCGCCATTAGATGCTATAAACTGTAATATAACAGAACCGGACGCCGGGCTTGGGATTGACAAATCAAAACCTAACAAACCATTAATATTCCTGCTCCCTAATAGAATACCCTGGTATGAGAAAATATTCACCTTCGATATCGGCAAAGAGGACTGAACTTTGACAAGGGTATTGTTTTCCTTTCTAATATTCACGACCAAACTACAAGAGGGCAATGCCCTTATGTCTCCAATATTAGTTGCAATAAGCCTTTCCGTAGCTTTCTCGGCATACCTCTTCCCCAATTCGATATATCCCTCACGGGTGAAATGAAGTTTATTGTTGGGAAGGTAGGGCAAGTCGAGTGCTTGTACTTTATAGCAATTTGGGATATAATAGGGGTTACCTTCAGTCACGATGGCTTCTTGGTTGGGTATGGCCCCGTTACCCTTGGTAGGTTCCCCGAATATAAGGGGAACATCGGCCGATTGCAATGACAAATCCCTAAGCATGTCCCTATATATTTTTTTCACCTCAGAAGGCCAGAAAGATTTCCATCCGTCAGCCTCGCCCTGATGCATGAGGATGCCCTTGATAGTTCCATACTTTTGGGCAATCTTGGCCATGTCTATGATTCTTTGGTAGGGATTGCCGGCATAGGCGTATTTGGTTTTCTTCTGTGCATTGACATCTGGGGCAGGATTGGTTTGCGAACCGTCCATATAGGCAGCATACTGGTCTTTGTCGAACAGGCGGATTCCGGCACTGGCTACAGCCACATGGACAAAGCCAATCTTTTTGCCAGGGTTCCGAGCAAGCATTTCCTCGCCGAAGGACTTTACCCAACTGAAAGCCGTTGGGAATCTTTTTGATTTCCGACAGTTGGGTTCTGATACAGACTCCCATTCCCCAAGGTGAGAATTATTTGCTCCGGTGGCATCCTCATTTTCATAATTATCATATGCAATGAGGTTTTTCAAGTTGGGATTGGGCACTTTGTCTTCATCCAAAGGTTGGGCGGCAAAACCTTCTGCATTGGATTGTCCGAAGACGATGTAAATGTAAAAATTCTCCTTTTGAATATCCGTAATGGGATCCCAATCATCAAAAGAAGTAGCATGGACGGCTGAAAGACCTGCCAGAAACATCGTCAGCAGTATGCCCAGCTTCTGTTTAAAGGGTATTGTTATCATAATCAAATGTGTTTAGAGTGATATCTTTATTGCTCTTGCAGTCTCTTCGGAATACTTCTTAACATTGCAATGCGAGTCTGCAAATCCTGACTGTTGGGTCCTACCATGATGGCAAAATTACCGGGTTCTACCTTGTAGTCCATGTCATTTGTCCAGAATCCCAGTTCGCCGGCATCAAGTTCAAACTCGACTTTTACCGTCTTTCCGCGAGGGATGCTGATCTTTTTAAACCCCTTGAGTTCCTTTTCGGGACGCACCATTGTTGCGACGAGATCAGAAGTGTAGAGTTGCACCACCTCCTCTCCATCGTATTCTCCGATATTGGTTACATCGACACTAACGGCAAGCTTACCATTATTATCAAATGTGTCGGGGCAAGAAAAATTATCATATCTGTATTCGGTATAGCTCAATCCATAGCCAAAAGGATACAGATTCTCATTTCTAAGGTCAATATGTCGTACGGTAGATGCAGTTTCCATGTTTCCGGGGCGTCCCGAACGCTTGTAATTGTAATAGTTAGGAATTTGCCCTTCGGCCCGTGGAAAGGATGTTGTGAGCTTGCCAGAAGGATTATAGTCACCTGCCAAAATGTCTGCAATGGCATTCCCGGCCTGTGTTCCGAGAAACCAGGTTTCAAGCAATGCGTCCGAAGCCGGTACCACTTCTGATAGTACCAATGGTCTTCCGTTCATAAGAATGGTAACGATTGGTTTGCCGATGGTTTTGAGTGTGTCCAGCAGACTTTGCTGGATTCCCGGGAGACCTAAGTATGCACGGCTACGCGATTCACCACTCATCAGTGCCTTTTCGCCAACAACAGCAATCACAATGTCGCTCTGTCGTGCAGCCTCTTTCGCCGCCTCAAACTCCCTCTTGTTCTTATCGCTAAAATCACAGCCCTTTATGTATACTATCTCAACACTGTTGCCGAACTTGTTTTTTAGTCCCTGATAAACGGAAACAACATCCTCCACGAGTCCGCATGCCTTCCACGACCCCATCAATTCAGCTTGATCGTTGGCCAAAGGACCTACCAGCGCAATTTTCTTGATGGTCTTGGAAAGGGGTAGAATCTTATTTTCATTTTTAAGTAGTACGACAGATTTCAAGGCAGCCTCCTTTGCAATAGCTTTCTGCCGGGTATTTTTTGACTCTTTTCTCTCCCGTTCTTCATCGAAGAAACGGTAGGGATTATCAAACAATCCGAGCCTGTATTTGATGGAAAGAATCCGTTTGACGGCCTTGTTGATAGTCTCCATAGATACCCTGTTATCCTTGACGGCTTGGAGCAAATGAGCATTGTAAAGTCCATCGGTCATGTCCATATCAAGTCCGGAATTCAGTGCAAGGATAGCGGCATCTTTTTCGCTTTCGACCACAGCCTGTGTTTTAAGTTGTACAACTCCGTTCCAATCACTAACTACAAAGCCTTTGAATCCCCACCTATTGCGCAGCAGATCGGTAAGCAGCCATTTATTTCCTGTGGCCGGAGTGCCGTTAATATCATTGAAGGAGGCCATAAATGTCTGGACGCCAGCATCCACACAGGCTTTAAAAGGAGGAAGATACACCTCTGCCAAGGTGGACATAGACATGTCTACCGGTGCATAGTCGCGACCGGCCTGAGGTGCCCCGTAGGCAGCAAAGTGCTTGGCACATGCTATTAAAGCGTCTGGCTGCCATAAGTTCCATTGGAAACCTTTCACCCGAGCTTCTGCAATCTTGCATCCCCAAAAAGAGTCTTCGCCGGCTCCTTCCACAATGCGCCCCCAGCGTGGATCGCGTGCAATATCGACCATCGGAGCGAAAGTCCATTGAATACCAGAAGCAGAAGCCTCAATTGCTGCAGATTTTGCAGTACGGTATATCAAGTCTAAATCCCACGAACAGGATTCTGCCAAAGGAGTAGGATAAATTGTCTTGAAGCCGTGAATGACATCGAAAGCAAAAAGTATTGGAATCTTCAGTCGTGACAGCTGTATGTTCTTTTCTTGAATCTTCCTTAGTTTCTCTACTCCCCCGATATTGAGAATTGAACCTACCATACCGTTTGCCAACAGTGAGTCAGAGAGGATTCCAGTCTTCGGTCCAGTCAGGAGGTCGCGACCAACATATTGCGACAACTGACCTATTTTCTCACCTATGGTCATCTTGCTTATAAGGCTATCGATAAATTGGTCTTCCGAAAGATGCTGGTGGGCACATAGCCTTTGGGACGATGGGGATATTTTACCATTACAGCTACTTGTTGAAGCGGCTAATGTGGCCGAGCCCAAAAGTGAGGCAAGCCCCAAAAACACCTTGAACATACATATTTTCTTCATATTCAATTCTTTCTTTTATTGCCGAGGGATAAGTTCTTAGGTGAGTTGCTTTTAAACTCTGCCATAGCGGTTTTGAGCCCATAACTTTTAGCGAAGAGTCTAATGGTCGAAGGCTGTTTTCCTCCTTTTACTATGACAAGGCAGCGCCCAAAAAATGCTTTTCTGTTGTTGCTTTGAAAACGCTCCAATGACATTTGGCTTCCATTATCTACGCCAGCTATGGTAGCCTGTCCATCCAAAGAAAAAAATATCTGGTTTTCCGCGAACGGGCACAGATTTCCATCTCGGTCTATTATTTCTACTTTAATAAACACTAAGCTTTTGCCGTCTGCATCCAATACAGTTTTGTCAGGGGTAAGTCGGATTCCTTCTGGTGGGCCTGCGGTATGAATAGTCTGTTCCTTAACTGTCTTCCCGTTTTTACGAGAAACCACCATCACCGTTCCTGGTTCATATTGCAATCGCCACATCACATGATATTCATGCTCCTTTTTTTTTCTAACGCCCTGCGAAATACCATTTAAATAGAGTTCCACTTCGTCGGCATTGTTGTAGTAGCACCATAAATCTATAAATTGTCCTTCTAACCAATTCCAGTGAGGAAAAAGATGTAGCACTTCCTTGTTTGTCCATTCACTTTGGTACATATAATAAACATCCTTGGGAAAACCGGCAAGATCTACGATACCAAAATAACTGCTCCTGGCCGGAAATGCAAACGGAGTGGGCTCGCCTATATAATCCCAGCCGGTCCAGATGAACTGACCCGAACAATATGGCGTATGTTTCACGACATCCCATGTCGCCTCGTGTACAGATCCCCACGAAGTTTGCATATTGTCATATGATGAACACATGAAAGTAGGATCGGTGTATGGTCGTACTTTACCCGGTGCACGATATATAGAATCACTCGGCATCATATAATAGCCACGAGTCTGTAGAGCCGATACGCTTTCGGTAAACAGGAATGGCATGTCCGGAAAGTTACGGGGGACATCTGCTATGTTTTGATGGTGGTAGTTGAAACCAATAATGTCAAGAGCCCCACTCTTGAACAGGTGGTTCTTGGGCGATACCTCGTTGCATCCTGCGGTTACAGGTCTGGAGGTATCCAGTTGTTTCACTATGCCTACAAGCTTTCTTGTCAGCAGTGCATTTTCACTCATACCATTGTCTTGTGCAAGAGAAGACTCATCTTTTTGTTTGTTTAGTTCGATATTTACCTCATCGAGATCTACATTTTTATAATGGTTGGTATTCCATTGCTCCATCACCTCATTGCCAATACTCCACATGATGATAGAAGGGTGATTACGGTCGCGAAGTACCATGTCGGTCAAATCACGCTCGTACCATTCGTTGAAATATACCCCGTAGTCGAAAAGGGTCTTCCCATTGAGCCAACAGTCAAACGCCTCGTCCATGACCAGGAATCCCATACTGTCACACATATTAAGGAGTTCTGGTGCAGGCGGATTATGAGAACAACGAATGGCATTGACCCCCATCTCTTTCATCATGGTCAGCTGACGATGTAATGCATCTTCATTGATGGCAACTCCTAATGCTCCCAGATCGCCGTGCATACAAACCCCGTTGATTTTCATACCAATGCCATTCAGCGAGAAACCGGTCAGAGGATCAAACTTAAACGAGCGTATGCCAATAGGCAGTTCTTGGGTATCGATGACCGATTCTCCATCGATAACCTCAATCTTGAGACGGTATAAATATGGATTGTCGACAGACCACAGAGAAGGCTTGTTAAGTACAAGTCGTTGTCGGGTATTCGATTTCCCTTCTTTTGCAAAAACAGAACAGGTGTTTTTACATGTGATTTCTCCCTTCACATCCATGATGGAATAGCGCACGGCGAGTGATGCGGGATGTGAACGATAATTTTCCAGTTCCACATTGACATCTACAGAGGCATTCTTCCTTTGTACCTTTGTTTTGATGTTTATGCCCCATAGACCAACATGAATATCATTGTTTTTAATCAGGTATACATGTCTGTAAATACCACATCCACTATACCATCTACTATTTGGTTGTTTGCTGTTGTCGACACATACGGACAAGACATTCTCTCCTTTTTTGTTGATATATGGTGTAAGGTCGTATCTGAAGCCAATGTATCCATATGGTCTATTTCCCAAGAGGTGCCCATTGATATAGACCGAAGAATTCATAAACACACCGTCAAAGTCGATATAGTAGCGTGTTGAAGCATCTGTATCATTGAGAGTAAAATGCTTACGATACCATCCTATACCTCCAGGCAAGGCGCCACCCGTCGGGCCAGAGGGATTCTTTTCGTGGAAATCACCCTCTATGGCCCAGTCGTGTGGAAGGTCGATAAGTCGCCACAAAGAATCGTCAAGTAGAGCCACAGGCAGTTTGGTGGACTTGCTGAGATGGAATTTCCAGTTATCGTCAAATAAGATACGCTCTGACGCTACAGACCATGCAGGCATGCAACTCAAGATAAGAGGAATGAAGATGTTTTTTATCAAATGCATTCTTTGAAAGGGGTTCTTAAGCAAAAGGTTGACACCTAAATATCATCTTTATTTGTAATAGTCCCGTATCCAGAACTTCAAAATGCCAAGGGCAAGAAGTATGGCTCCTCCTGCTCTGGCATATTATCCTATGTAATATGGAATCTATTATAATTATTTTCTAATAACGAACTTTTTTCCATTGACTATATAAACACCTGGTTGTAAGGATTCCGGATGGAATCCTTCTGTCATCTTCATCCCACTAAGATTATAGATATCGCGGGAAGCCGTGGACTCCCTTGATACTAAGGCATTCTTTACGGAGGCCTCAGTATTTCTTGCTTTTACCTTAACCTGTGTCAGATTGTACTTACTTCCGGTAATGGCTAAACCATAAGCTTTTAGTACATTAACCGCCTCTGAATTCAAGACAAAACTGTACACGCTGTCCTCTTTATCTGGAACAAGTTTCAAAATATGTCCATATTCAGCATCAGAAGGCATATTGGGACGATCGCTCTGTCCCTCTATCTTCCTATTCTGGCGCAGATAACACTTGGCATCGACATTTACATCTCGCATACGGAGCTGCAGGGTGTCGCCTATATTGACATTGACAAATTCTTTCGGGCTAATCAGTACCTCTCCCCATTTGATGGTTTTATCACCTTCCCAAGAAATTCCATTATGCTTCTCCAGACTGGCAGCAAATAAAGTAACACCGGTTCCATAGACAGTGCTTCCATTGGTTTTCAGTTCGTTGAGCATCGCATCGTCTTCAATTCTGAACGCAACTTTGGCATCGCCCTCGGCAATGTTCAATTCCCATGCTGAGATGGTTTTACCACTGCTGTTTCTCAAGTCAAGATATGGATACTTGTCTGTCCCACTCTTCTTGAGGTCAAAGATGATTCGGTCCCCTACTTCGGAATTAGCAAAGAGCCTTGCAGGGAGGGTAATGCGCGTACCAGAGATAGCATTGTCATTAGTGTAGGCTTCAGAACCGTGCCACAGTGGGATCCCTGTTCGTTTAAACGAGCGTATCCAGTCTATATCCATGTCGTAGTTATGGGGCACTAATGACTTGTCTGCAGCGTAAGCAGGGTTATCCTCCGGATAGCCCACTCCCATATCTCCGGAACTATTGCTCGCTCCGATCTGTCCTGTAATGGCTACATCCCAAGTCCTGTCTTCATATCCGCCCTTGACGATATCACTCATGAACTTATTGAACCGATTGCCATAATCTCGACTACGCCATACAGATCGAATACGCCCGTCAATGAGAAAACTTACCACTGCATGGTTGTCGGGATCATCAATGTCTGGTTCTATCTGTGCCCCATAAATATGATAGTTTTCCTCAGGATTGAAGTCGATGCTCGATATTCTGTCAGACTCTGTGTTGAGGTTGTACCTGACGCTGCCTGTGGTATTGTCGTTTCCATGGATAGACTGGTTGATTTTAAAAGGAACCGTAGGATCTTGTTCTTTATTCCATTTTACAAAGAATTCCTCCAGATCTATCTCGAACATGCTTGCACCAAGACGATGGCGAAGCCACAGAGCCATCCAAACACCAATTTGATAAGGAATTTTTGCCTTGATCTCTATACGCGAAAAGAGCGGATAATATTTCGCCTCATTCCCGTTATAGTTTTTGGAGTCATGACTTGAAAGCGCCCCCGACCACCATCCGTACTTGTCTGTGGCATACATTGGAGTGGGTGGATTATTGTCGCGGGTTGCGGTAATACGCACAGCGCGACCGTTACCGTCATTCACAAAAGTAACCTGTTCTGGTCTGTAGGTCTGGGCCATTCGTTGGTTGGCGTTGTTCTGCCCATATTGTGCATTCTTAGTATAGCTGTCGCCATAAACACCCCAGTACTGATAATTGACCTTCCTGCCATTGAATTCATCTCCGTCGTAATAGCTCCATCCAACAGGGAGCTCAGACTCTGAAATATTCTGTGCTTGTACTGAGCACAGGGCAGCAAGCACAAAAATGTTGGTTAGCCAAATCTTCTTCATAATTTATGATTTTTGTTGATTTCTGTTTAATCGATGATTTTGTCATAAACCTTCTTATCACCTTACGCTTTAGAGATTAAAGGAATAAGAGTAAGTTTCTAATAATGCTATGGTTCTACAATACTACCCTTCTTATTAAGAAAATCGTATGTAAGTTTAGTTCCGGCTTTCCAGACATGGTCTTTATTAGGTTCATCGGATCCCGGTTTACGGAATGCAAGCTCACCAGTTTCCAGATTCACCGCAACTTCTCTTTTCCATTCGGAAAAACGGGGCGTCAAGCTATTGAACTTGTCTATCTTAGCATAGGTTCTAACTCTGCCGTCGGCCGGGAGCGTTGCCGTTACAGTTTTTCCGTTGGCATCAGTAGAAAATGTAAAATATGAACTTCCTGCGTAGCCATAGATGGTAGCCTTCTGAATGCAGACCATACGGAGGCTAAGGTCTATGAAAATCATGTAGAGTCCATCCTCAGGAATGATGGCCTTACCGTCTTTAACGACATATCCACTATTGTCTTTAAGTTCCACGAACTCATTGCCCCCGAAGCATTTCTCCGTGGCAAATTTCACTCCGGTTCCCCCTTTGAAATAATTGACATAGAACCATCGGTAGTTTTCGCTGTAAGAACGATCAAAGGTTTCGACATTAGAAGAGCCCCAGTTCATGTCGCCGAAATCGTCGCCTGTGAGATAAAGTGCCGTGGCAGATTCTGGCACATTGGCCTCTGACATCGTGTAAGCGAACTCACCATAACCTTGTGCCATGTCAAGTTTAATGGGAATATTTTTAGCTACAGGTACACTGGGCTGTTCGTCTGCGTCTACGCCACGATAAATAATCTTGTTTTTATAAATATTGAACTCCATAGAGTTCCACTCACGATTATTGTATTTAGACACGGCGAACATTTTAAGATTGCCTTGACTCGTAGTCGTTCCAACAAACTTATCACCTTCTAAGACAAATCGCTGTTCATCACCACTAAAACATTCGCCCATTCCGTAAATTTCCGGTATCTCAAAAGAAATGAGGCTGCGAGACAAATCAATAAAAACTAAATAGTACCCAGTTTGAGCCACAGTGGCTTTCCCCTGAGAGTCTACAATGAAGTTCATATTGTTATTCTGCGATGCAAAACTGCCATCTCCAGTTTGGCTAGTCGACCATTCGATAGATTTGCCAGCTGTAAAATGTTGGATCGACCAAAAGGCACCATTCCCTGAAGCACCGACAGGAACCATCTTAACCATATTGCCTGAGTTCCAACCACCAAAGTTATCACCACCCATATAGAGTTCTGTTGGATAACCCTGTGCCTCAGGCTCAATGATTTCCTCACCGTCTATTTTAGCAGTAAACCCCTGAGAAAGCACATTGTATTGCATGCTGACAATATAGTTGCCCTTTCTTTTCAATTTAAGATTAATCTTAGACTGATTGGTAAGGGCAGAATACTCATCGGTAAGAACATTGGTTCTGATATTGGCACCAACACCAGTATAGACAGAAGGAATGGTATCCGTTTCTGTATTACTGTATCTTACCAATACAGGCTCATCATTACCATAACTGAAAGAATACTCCGTGGGGAGTAAAAGCTGTTCCCTTTCGCCACTTTTCCATGTCACGACATGCGTGTTACGGTCATAACTTACATCATCCAAATTGAGTTCCTTGGCTCCTTGTTCAGTAATTTCCAAGTCGGACTTGACCTTAAAATTCAAAGGAATGACATTGACTTCATTGAGTTTCTTGTTGACGACAACCTTGTAAAGCCCTTCTGTTGGAACAGAGATTCCTCTTCCCCCCTGCAACAGATTATAGACAGACACATTGGGATGCTCTGCAGTTCCTTCGCCACTCACGCCTAAGGCATTGGGCTGATGGTCATCGCCTACATATGATATTTTGAAGTCGCCGGTATTTTTCAGCCAGACATTAAGGCTGAACAGAGTGCTGTCTTTGATATTAGCCAACTGACCCTTTGGCACTTCTGCCGAGAATTCACTTGCCGTGCCAGAAATGTAGACACCTTTAGCTATATTGATCTGTTCATCGTAAAAGATGTTGTTCTCTACACAACTTCCCATCGACAACATCAACATACCTGCGAAAATAATATAAGACCTATGTTTCATTGTTGCTCTCTTATTGTTAAACATTACTACCAACCTGGATTTTGTTCCCACCCTTGCATCTTGAGCAGTTCGCTCTGTGGAATAGGATACCAGTACATCTTTGGCTCGAAATTGCGCTGTTCGAGAGAATAAGGCACATAGGTGTAAGCACCCGCGTCGTCTTTTGTAATCTTGACAGCGCGGAGGTCAGCGCCAAGCGTTGAGGAAGCAGTCTTCCAACGACGGACATCCCATGCCCTGTGCTCTTCAAAGGCAAGCTCCACATGTCTCTCTTGCCTGATTTTCTCTCTCATCTGCTCCTGCGTCAGACCTGCTGGAAGGTCAGGTTGGTCAGCGCGTGCCCTAACATTGTTTACATATTCGGCAATATCCGGATTACCCGGGGCATACTCGTTGAGTGCCTCGGCATAATTCAGATAAATCTCAGCCAGTCGGAAAATCGGCCATGTATGTCCCAATGCACCGCCTCCTGTAAGTATGTTGACAGACTCATTGGCATACTTCTTGAGATAATAGCCTGTTTTAGTGGCATTGGTGGTATACGGGCCATCTTTCCCGCCAATCCAGTTTTCCACGGTGCTCTGTTTCCACTGGCTGCCATTTACAATGACGGTGGCATTCAGACGAGCATCTCTGTTCCTGTAAGGATTGGCAGCTTGGCTGGCATTTGCCCAACTGAAAGCAGTACCATCGATCATTTCGTATGCATCGACAAGATTTTGCGAGGGACAAGTTCCACCACGCCCCCCATAGCTTATGGGAAAGTTATAACTTTCGAAAGAAGAACTAGCTTCATATCTCTTCATGAAAATAAACTCTGAACATTGGAAGTTGTTGATAAACAAATCAGTATAAAAAGGATTGAGAGAATACTGTCCAAGGTCTATGACAGCCTTTGCCGCATTTGCTGCAGCTTCCCATTTGGCATTATTGGATGGACGGTTTTTTTCAGAAACATCTCTCCAATCCAGATAGAGAGGACTTGCAGCATAGAGCAATAGGCGACTTTTCAAAGCCAGAGCGGCGCCCTTGGTGGCATGTCCCAATGCTGTATTGTCGCGCCATGGAAAGACTTCCAATACATTTGCTGCTTCGTCACATTCTCGGGATATGAAGTCTACACATTCGTCCATACTTGGACGCTCTGTGCTGCTATGGTCTTCATTGATGGAAAGAGAGTTGATTACAATAGGCACAGGGCCGTATCGCTTGAGTAGTTCGAAATGGAAGTAGGCCCTTAGGAACTGTGCCTCTGCCTTCCATATTCTGATATCCTTCAGACGATTTTGATATTCTGTTTGATTGCTCAGATCGTTTTTGTATGTATCAAGATTAACATTATCCGCGTTTTCGATGAACTCACATGCCATGCGGATGCCGGAATAAAGGCGGTTCCACATGTCGTCAGGATTACTGATAGCATTCCACGACCCCATATTGAATTTCTGGACGCCAGAGCCCTCAAGAACCTGCTCAGCATCATCTGTAGCCGCATCGAACATACCTCCGTTCCCCATGCGGTTGAGACCGTCGGGAATAATGCTGTAGATACTCACCAGATATTTGCTAGTTCGCTCGTAGGAACTAAAAGTCATTGTCTTGTCTATATATGAGTCGGTCTCTCGATCCAAGTAATCACTACACGAGCAGAGTGAGATTCCAATGCATGAGCATGCCCCAATCAAGATGCCGTATATTAATGTCCGTTGCATAATCGTATTCATTTTGTATGGTTTAGAATATAACTTTCAGTCCTATGTTGCATGTCTTGGTAATAGGGTAATTGGTAAGAGAGTTCATCTCTGGGTCGCCGAGACCATCAATGTGTGCAATTGTAAAAAGGTTAGTTGCATTGACATAGACATATATATTGTCCAGCCGTATGGACTTTACTACAGTTTTGGGAAGCAAATAACCCAGTTGGATATTACGCAGACGCAGGTAGTTGCCGTTGCGTCTCCAAAATGTAGAACTACGATAGTTATTGTCAAACAATATGGTGGACAATCTGGGATAAGTAGCATTAGTGTTATCCGGAGTCCAGCTGTCAAGTGCCAGAGGAGATGCTGTTCCGTTATCCTTAAACGAGTAGATGCTCGGACCACTGAGGAATATATCCCTGTTGGCAACTCCTTGGAAAAGGGCCGTCAAATCAAAACCTTTCCATTGGAAGCCTAAGTTGAGCGCATAGTTCCATTCTGGAATAGAACTATATCCTACCGGGTATGTATCGTTGTCATCGATAATATTATCATTGTTTTGATCAATATATTTGATGTCGCCTGGTGCAACCTTTCCATATTGTGGAACAGGTAATCCGTTTCTCAGGTTACCGTTGGCATCAAAGTCCGACTCTTGGTAAAGACCATTTGCTACGAGCACGATAGGCCTCCACACAGAGTTTCCGCGATGGTAGAGATAATCATAGGCTTTCAAATCCTCCCCCATTTCCTTGACTTTGTTTTTGGCATACCATACGGCTCCCTGAAAATAGTAATTGAAATCGTTGCCAAACTTTCCGTCGTAGCGAAGGGAAAGTTCGAAGCCATGGTTGTCTACTTGTCCCACATTCATGTATGGGAGCACATTTCCATAGGAGGCTCCTATGAAACCAGGAACTGTGGAATAAGGCTGAACAAGAATATCCTTTTGGCTCTCACTGAAAATATCGAAGCCTACTGTCAGACATTGCAACAACTTTGCATCCAGCCCTATGTTAAGGATTTTCTTGCTTTCCCAACTCACATCAGGATTGGCCAGTGTTACTTCCTTGAAACCACCGGTTGTAGTAGAGGTAATGCCGAAAAGATAGCTACCGCTACTGCTGTATGTTGCGTCGAATATATAGCGTGCATTTGTTTGGTCATTCCCAATCAGTCCATAGGATGCCCTGAGTTTTAGGAAGTCAAGCCATTTTGCATATTTGAGAAATCCTTCATTGGATGCAATCCAGCCTATGGATACAGCAGGGAAGAAACCAAACCTGCTCTTGGGTGCAAAATTGTCAGTACCCATGTAGGAAGCACTAACCTCAACGATGTATGTCTTGTTGTAATTGTATGTGAATCTTCCTGCATAGTTCAAGTATTTAGCATCATCACGAACACCATATACTTTGTACAAATCAGAAAGAAAAAATACCGAGGCGTCCACTCCGTGGACTCCAAATGTGTTACTGTAATCAAGCTGAACCTTGAAGTTGACGCGGGTGTAATCAGTTCTGAAACCCTCTGTTGACGTCAACGGCGCATTGGCTCCGTAGACCGCATATCTATAGCCTCCTGTCGCAGTCGGGTCCGCTGAAAGGGAATAGCGTGCATAGTCACGCGTCTTGGAAGAGGTATCAGCCATGTAGTTGTTATACCCAATGCCTGACGACAGACTTAGTCCCTTGACAAAACTGCCAAAATCGTATTTAAGGTTGAAAATTATTTGCAGGGAACGCGAGTTCTCTTTATACAACCCCCGATTAGTGATGTTGCCAACTGGGTTGGTATAGGTACTATTGCCGCCAAAGGTTCCATTGGGATTATAAACGGGAAAGGCATTTGGAGGAGTAGTCCACATGGAGCCGATAATGCCGGCAGCACTGCTATTGCCCCCTGGGGAGGAAAGGTCGCCAATACTGACACCGGAGTAGAGCGACGCCAACAGATTCTTGGTAACATTCACATCTAAGTTTGCACGGAAATTAAATCTTGCAAAATAGGCATTTGAACTCTCCTTACGCTTGCTGTCTGTGCCCTTATAGAGCCCGCAGTTTTCCATAAGGCTGCCCATCACATAATACCTTATAACATCGGTTCCTCCCCGGAATGCCATCTCAGCAAATGTCAGAGGAGCGGTCTTCTTCAATATTTCATTTTTCCAGTTTACATTAGGATAAAGATAGGGGTCTGAACCGCTTTGATAGGCGGAAAGTTCATCTGTACCATATCTTGGTGCCAGCCCGTCGTTGACACATGCCTGATTGTAGAGGCGTGCATAGTCATAGGCCCCTAATGGGTCATCCATGGCTGTTGCTCTTTGCAGTCCGGTCTGTACTCTGACTGATATGATTGGTTTAGAGACACACCCTTTCTTGGTTGTTACCAACAGAACTCCATTGGCACCTCTTGCACCGTATATGGCAAGAGCAGCAGCATCTTTCAGAAGTGAGACAGATTCTATCTCCTCCGCTGACAGGTAGTTCAGTGGAGCCTCAAAGCCGTCGACTATAACAAGCATTTTCTGACCACTGACAAAAGAGCTTAGTCCTCGCGAATACATATTTTGCAAATAAAAGTCGTATCCGGGTTCCCCACTGGGTTGGATCGAGGTCAGACCGGGTAACATGCCTTCCAGCGTATTTCCGACCGAGGGTGCCGTGATTCTCATCATCTCATCGTTATGCACAATGGATATGGCAGATGTTGTTTTCCATATCTCCTGTTTGCCGTAGCCAATTTCAATTGTTGTCGTGTCACAGGTTTGGGCAACGACAACTACCGGCATAGCGGCCACACATAACGCTATCAGCCATTTGTATTTTGTAATCATAGATTTTCAATGTTAAAATTCTACATAAATGTTGTTACCATCCTGGATTTTGGACGAGATACCCCTTGTTCACTTCATCTTGATAGATGGGATGGAGATACGAACGACGACTCCACGAGCGCTGTTCAAAAACATACGGTTCGTAGTGTATATTCGTTGTACTCCCATCAATAGATCTTATCTTCAGTCCATACATCTTGCCTTGCATCACCCCTTCGTTTTCTGCAATAAGCCATCTACGGATATCCCAGAAGCGATGATCCTCAAAGGCAAGTTCTACGCCACGCTCCGTACGCAGTTTCTCCCGGAAGGCAGCTTTGTCCAATATACTTGAAAATGGCGGCATACCGGATCGAGCACGCACCATGGCGACAGCATCAAATGCTGCAGCGGGAGGAGTATCATTGTATTCGTTTAGTGCCTCTGCGTAGTTTAGATACAATTCTGCCACTCTAAAAACAATCCAGTCTACATTGGCCGTGTTTAGTGGAGCTGTTACTTTCATCGTACGGGGAACCCACTTGTGGAGCAGATGCCGGGTTTTGTCAGTAGTGGAACTCTGCGCCCCGTTAGGTAAGAAATTTATGATGCCGACTTCGTCGCTCCATTTTGAACCATGGTATGCAATGGTCTGTGCAAAGCGCGGATCAAGGTCGCGGTATATGCCCATGAGGTTGTCGCCTCCTTCATCCGACCAGTCGGCCTTGGTTCCATCTTTCTTTTCGTAGAACTTTACGAAATTGAATGTTGCGTACAGGCCTCCGTCTCCCCATGCTTTGTTCATGGCCCATGTAGGCAAGTCTGCAACCATTGGCAGTGAACTTACCTTGAAATTGCGATATTTCTTATTTGCCAAGATAATCTCCTTGTTGTCCGGGGTTGTCCACACATGCTCATAATTAGTCTCGGGTGTGCCGTCATTATACAGTCCGTAGTATCCGGAGGCATTAACGGCATCGATGGCTGTCTTGGCTGCGTCTGCAGCAACTTTCCACCTGTTCCTGTCGTAGTTGCCGTAACCAATCAGATCTTCATGTCCAGGAAATGGTAGATACGGAGTATCGGTATTGAACAGGGGACTGGCCGCATATAGCAGGACGCGCGCCTTGAGAGCCAAGGCTGCGATGCGTGTCGCCCGCCCTTTCTTAGTATCATCTGTATAGTAGTCAGGCAGCAGGTTGGCGGCACGGTCACAATCTATAATAATGGAGTCTATACAGTCCGAGAATGTGTTTCTGGGATGCACGGAAAAGTCGCCTGGTGTCAGCCTTGTGTGAATGATAGGCAGCCCGCCATATCTATACACGCCTTCCCAGAATACTAGTGCACGCATGAAATATGCCTCACCCTCGGTACGCTTGTTGAAGTCAGGGTCTCCTTGGTCAAACGGGACCTCATGTATGCGTTCAAGAATGATATTACACTTGCGTAGGGTCTCCCACCGCAGGTCGTGTCTGGAATCTTCGTCCCACTTTACGCTTTCGCTGGTATGGTTGTCGGTGTTCCACGCAGAATTTCCTGCGGCCCAGTCGCCGACATCTTCTCCCTCATCGCATGCCGAGGCAAGTGTTGAAGAAGAGTGGAGTCGACTGTCTGTTCCTGATGTTTTCATGTTAAATCCAAGGGGCATTCCCTCTGCATAGACACCGGTAAGGTATCTTTCCGTCAAGGCTCTGTCTTGAAAAACTTTATTTTCGTCAAGTTCCACGGTAGGAGGAGCCTCCAGATAGTCATCACATGCACTGAAAAATGCAAGCACAAATACGAGGAAAAAATATGTTATATTCTTCATAATCGGTTAGAAATTAATATTAAGCCCTACATTGTAGATCTTTTGTAAGGGATAGGTATAGTTATTCCCATTGTTGGATGGAGCCTCAGGATCAAGGTCTATGACATCTGTCCATGTAAAGAGGTTGGAGCCACTAGCATAGATCCGGATGCTCTGCAAGCCAATGGACTTGACGATTTTTCTGCTGAAAGTATACCCGATTTCTACATTTTTCAGACGAAGATAGCTTGCATCTCTAATCCAGAAGTCTGAAGGCCTGTAATTATTGTCGCTATCTCTACTTGGACTCAACGACAGGCGTGGAAAGGTAATATTCTCACCTGCATCATAGCGTTCCTGCGTCCAGCGGTTCTTGATGAATTCCTTTGCACTTTCATGACCATTGATGAAAGGCCACAAGGTTCTGCCGGCATATTGCACGGAAACATTGTCAGCCCCTTGAAACAGGGCTGATACATCAAACCCTTTATAGTTGAATCCTAACGAGAAACCATAGATTATTTCCGGAGTTGTCGAGTACCCTATTGGCACTTCGTCATAAATATCTATAACACCATCCTTGTTTATGTCAATATACTTGATGTCGCCGGGCTGCAACTTGTTACCGTTCCATGAACTGGCAGGACGATCAAGTGCATTTATTTCTTCCCATGAATTGTAGAAACCGTCTGACACCAGACCGAAGAACTGCCCTAAGCGTCTTCCTGTTTCCATCTGATAGGCATATTGTGTCTTAATCTCGTCTTTATACAAGATCTTGTTTCTCGCAAAAGAATAATTGAAACGCAGCCAATAATTAAGACTCCGTATATTGTTCCTATATGTAAGATCGATTTCCCAACCCTTGTTTTCCATTTCTCCCATGTTGTAGGCCGGGAGATTAGCACCAATAATCATAGGGGTAGTATTCCTATTGGCGAGAATATTGTTTCGCCTTTCCTTGAAGAACTCAATAGTGGTAGCCAAGTGATTCTTAAAGAAATTCATTTCCAATGCCAGATTCATCTTCTTTGCTTTTTCCCATGTCAAGTCAGGATTCCCTATTTTATTCTCTATAATCATCAATGAATTATACGGAGAAGATGAGGTGCCGAAATTATATTGATTGATTGCAGCGTTTTCGGCATCGCCATATGAAGATGGCAGATACAAGAATCGGTCACCTCCAATTTTATCGTTGCCGACAATTCCGTACGAGGCTTTGATTTTCATGAATACCAGAATGTCATTCTTGGGGAAAAACGGTTCCTCTGTTACTACCCAGCCTGCAGAAAAAGCCGGAAAGAAACCAAAGCGCTTTCCTTTAGCAAAATTTTCAGTTCCGTTATAGCCCATGTTGAATTCTGCAAGATAACGCGAGGCATAGTCATAGGTTATGCGTCCTACAAGTCCTTGGTAGGCATTAGGCACATAATATTGGAGAGAAGGCGAATAATACTTGCTTTGGTTGTAGAGTATCATAGCCGTCCCAGAATGTAGTCCGAACGACCGGGCGTAGTTGATACCAGCTTCTATATATACCTTACGGTTCTTGCCATAGTCAGAACTGGCACTCCATATACTTTCTTCACCGGTTGGTATATATAATATATTGTCGGGGTCAGTTGGGTCGTGTTCAGCGATGTATGAAGGCATGCTCTTGCGGAAAGCCTTGCGACTATAGTAGTAACTGTCGTATGACAGACTTGCGTGTACGGAAAGACCTTTCAAAAGAGCTCTGGAGAGGTCGTAGTCTAAACGCATGGTTGTATTGACATTATTCCTGCTGTCAAGATTATACCCATTTCCTCGAAGTGTAGCCCAAGGATTTGTAGTGCTCATTACACCATTTAGACGGATGATCTTGCCATCGATAATCCCAGGCGAGGTCATTGGATTGGCATATGAGACATCCGTCCATACTGCCATATTGCCAGATCCGGGGGTCTTTATATTTTCTATCTGGGTAGCTAACTGGATTGTTGCCTTAAAATCGTCTGTAACCTTGAAATCGAGATTTGAGCGGAAATTGTAGCGCGAACTGTGGGCATTCACATCATGGTCTTTATCTATCTTGGTGTTCTTGTACATGCCTTGCTGGGCATAATAACCGGCAGAGATGAAGTATTTTACCCTGCTCGTTCCTCCCGAAACATTGAAGTTGTGCTGAGTACGAAGCGTAGTCTTGCGCAAGAAATCATCAGTCCAGTTCATGTCTGGATGAAAAATGGGATCTCGGCCATTACGATATAGCTCGATGTCCTCATCCGTAAACCTGGGAGTATAGGTGCTACCAGTTGTGTAGGCGTCATTCTTCATGGCTTCATTATAAAGTGTGGCATAGTCTGCACTATTCAGATAATCGGCAAGTGCGGTTGGCTGTTGGATAGCAATGTTTCCGGAATAGCTGATTTTGGGCTTCCCCATCTCGCCCTTCTTGGTTGTAATGAGGATAACCCCATTTGCTCCCCGCACACCATAGATTGCAGTGGCAGAGGCATCTTTCAGGATATTGATCGTCTCAATTTCATTGGCGTCAATCCCATTGTAGTTCTCACGCTCTACACCGTCTATCATGACTAGTGGCGCAGTATTCCCGGTGAAGGTGCTCACGCCACGGATAAGCAGGGTTGACTGGTCCTCACCAGGTGCGCCGCTTCTCTGCATGGCAATCAGACCGGGCATGCGCCCAACAAGCATATTGCTGACATTAGCCTGCGGAGTCTGCACCAAATCTTTCGTACTAAGGGATATAATGGATGCTGTAAGGCTGGCCTTTCTCTGTGTACCGAATCCCACGACCACCACTTCATCAAGGCTTTTGGAGAAATCTTCGCTCAGCGTCAGGTCGATTTTGCTGCGCCCCCTTACGGGAATTGTTATCGTTTTATAACCAATGTACGACACGGATAGGATAGCATCTTCGGGAACCTTCAATGTGTATTCTCCATCGATGTTGGAAATAGTTCCTATTCCTGTATACCCCTCACCTTTCAGCATGATAGTTGCTCCTGTAATGGGTTCGCCATTTTGGTCGGTAATGGTTCCCCTCACATTGTGTTCTCTTCCTGCTTCCGCATCTTTTTGGGTATTAGCTTGATAATTCGGAGCTACGGGGTGAGTTGGCGTTTTCTTAATAAGCACGATGGTATTATTGTTTATTGTATATGCAATATCCATTGGTGCAAAGACTTGGTTCAAAACTTTGTTTAAGGGGGCGCGTTTACATGTAATCGAGACTTTCTCCTTGGGATTCAGTACAGAATTCCGATACACAAATGTGTATTGTGTCTGCTGTTCAACTTTGTTGATAAAAGTCTTTACCTCGCCATTTTTGATATTCAGCGTGACGAGCTCTTGTTGGGCAGAGATTGGCAATGACCACCAAAGCAAAAGAAGTATCCCTAAGGGAAATAGGGGGATTCCCAACTTGTGTTGTTTCACTACAGTCATCGTTTTTAGTTTTAATGGTTTCTTTCGGTTTGAATATATTATTTCACGATAATAACACCTTTCTGGGTTGTGTAGTCGAATTTATATTGTACACTAAGAGAGTTCAGCACACTTTCCAAAGTCTCGTTATGAAATGATCCTGTAAGCTTATCATCTGCGAACTTGGGATTTTCAAGTTTTATCTTTACTCCATACCAAAGTTCTATCTTGGCAAGGACATCTTTTAGAGGCATGGAGTTAAATATAAGGTAGCCGTTTTTCCAACCCAAATCGACCCCTTTGTCAACCTCTGTTATGGAAAATCTGTGACTGCTCTTTCCGTATATAGACTTATTTCCGGGTCTAAGTATATGTGTATTTTTCCCGTCGGAAGAACTAAGTTGTATCTTACCTGTAAAAAGGGATGTTATCACTTGCTGCCCATAGGCATTGACATTGAAGCTGGTTCCAAGAACCTGTATCTTCATATCAGCTACTGTTATATGGAAAGGGTGCTCTGCATCTTTTGCAACATCAAAATAAGCTTCGCCGGATTTGATAATCACATTTCTATTTCCGTGTTTCTCAACAGCGTAATGCATGATAGTTCCACTGTTCATTTCAACTTTGGTTCCATCCGAAAGTGTAATCCTTGCTTTGTTTCCCGGCGCCACGGCAATCTCTGACATGGGGATTTCCTTTTTTGAATTTTCGTGATAGAACCACACTACAGTTGAAAGCCCAACTATCAAAAAGAGTATGGCTGCCGCATTTTTCAGCAGACTAATGTGGTGAGCCTTCCTTATTCTCTTATGAATTGCGGTTAGGATATGCCCATGTTCGTCTTTCGACATTTTTATGCGGCCTGCATTCTCTGCTTCTTTTTCCATAATCTCCCATAGTGCAATATCGGAAATGCGGCTTACATCTTCTTTGAAAGATGCAAGTTCTTCTTCTGACAATCTCCCTTCTAAATAGCGGTGGTACAAATCGGAAACAGACATCGAATATTGTTTTAATAGTTTTGTTTATAATACTTGAACAACGGCAACAAGTACTATCTGCC
>CAUULA010000033.1:0-23853 GCA_963545855.1 uncultured Prevotella sp. | reverse complement strand
GATTTATTGTTGAAACTTTCTTTTCTTACTTGATGCAAAATTACTATTTTTATTTCGTTTTTCAAAGCCATACGGGTTTAATAATGTTGCAAACAAGTTAAAAAGGTTTTATATTCCCTGAATATCAGGAAATATCTTCGTTTTTGCAAAACATAGTTTGCAATTCTGCCCCACACTATCTTTCCCTCGTGATTCTCACGGCATAAGCCATCACGACGAGAAATCCCAGCAGCGGAATCAGGAAGGGAAGCAGCAGGTTGCCGCTGTCGGCCATCCACCCCATCAGGAGGAATCCGCACCCTCCCACCGGTGTCATCATCAGCAGGGAAGCGGCGCTCTTGGTGAGGTTTCCCAGTCCCTTGAGGGTGAGAGAGAAGATGGTGGGAAACATGATGGCCTCAAAGAGATAGACGGCAATCAACGCTATCATGGAGAGCCGTCCCAAATCGGACAGCACGAAGGCCATGCAGGTGGCCGTGCCCACGGCACACAGGAGGAGCACTCGCTCCGGCCGAATCGTCTTCATGACCCAACTGCCCAGAAATCTCCCCATCATGAAGAGAGCCAGAGCACAGGTGAGCACCATGGAAGCGAGGTTGTCATCCATCCAGCCCATCCCTGTTACGAAGTTGATGAAATAGCTGTTGATGGATATCTCGGCCACCTCGTAGGACAGCAGGGCGGCCAGGCCGAAGACGAAGAGCGGCCGGCGAAAGAGCTTCGGGAGATTCCGAAGCCCGCCGGCAGGAGATTCATCCTCATCATGCACGATTTCCGGCAGTTCCATCCGCGAGAAAACAAAGGCTATCAGCAGGACTATCACGCCCAGAACGGTATAGGGCAGTGCCACATTTCCGGCCTCGCCGTCGTTCCGGAAGAAGAACTGCCCCACCACGAAAGTGGCAAACAGGCATCCCAGCCCGTTGAACGACTGCGAGAGATTGAGGCGGCTCGTGGCGGTGGACTTCGGTCCCAGTTCCGTAACATACGGGTTGGCCGCCGTCTCAAGGAATACGAGGCCGCAACCGATTATGAACAGCGCAAAGAGAAAAGCCTGAAAACTGCCCATCCACGCGCCGGGAATAAACAGCAGGGAGCCTGCCGCGAACAGCAGCAGACCCAACACCAGGCCTCGCCTATAACCTTTTTTATTGATAAAGAGCCCGGCCGGTATCGCCATCAGGAAATATCCCAGGAAGGTGGTTACCTGAATCAGCGACGACTGGGTGATGGAGATATCCATCTCGTTTTGCAGGTGCTTGTTGAGCACATCGAGAATGGCGCGGGCAAATCCCCAAAGGAAAAAGAGTGCCGTAATCAGCACGAAAGGCAGCAGGAAACGCCTTTCCGTAAGTCGGGTATGTTCTTTCTGCATCCGTAAGAGCTATGAAACATGGGGGCACCTGTTGCAGCGTCCCCATGAAAAAACCGTTTGTTTCTACTTATTTCTCTGCCTTGGCCGGATCGATAAACTTCCAGATATAAGCGGAAAGAGCGCCGCCTGCCAACGGGCCTACGATGAAAATCCAGAGGTGAGTGAGCGCCGGGCCGCCTTGGAAGAGCGCCGGGCCGATGGAACGAGCCGGGTTAACGGATGTTCCCGTATAGCGGATGCAGCAGAGGTGGACGAGCACCAACGACAGGCCGATGGCCAGCCCGGCGAAATTATTGGTCGCGCCGTTGGTCTTGGCAGTAGCGCCAAGCACCACGAGAACGAATACACAGGTGAAGAAAACCTCTGCCAAGAGACCGCCGAAGACCCTGATGGTCTGGGCATCGTTGATGGGCTGCAGGTCGTTAGCACCCGTACCGACGAGCCCCGCACTTGAGGTGATGAGATAGAGAACGGCTGCGCCGATGACACCACCGATAACCTGGAAGATCATGTAGTTGCAAGCCTCCTTCCAGCTCATGCGTCCGCTCAACGCAACGCCCAGCGTGATAGCCGGGTTGATGTGGCATCCGCTGATACCGCCAATCGTATAGGCCATGGCCACTACTGCCAAGCCGAATGCGAGGGCCGTACCGACCACGGTCTCGGGATCCGCATTGTTACATCCCAGAGATACGGCCGCGCCGCATCCCATCAATACCAGCACCATCGTGCCGACCATTTCTGCCAAATACTTTTTCATTTTCTCCTATATTAAAATAACATCATCTCTGTTTTCCCGACACGGTTGCGTGTTCCCCATGTCAAGTATATAACGCGCTCGAAAAACTTTTATTGCGCTCAAAACCTATACTTGCCTTGGCAATGGCAAATATAGTGAAAAAAAGAACAGGCTACAACTTTCCTGACAAAAAACATCAAACATCCTGACAATTTATGTTTTCCTCCATGAACGGGAGAGCCCTAAAAGCTGATGGAAAGACCCTCGCCACAAAACCGGAAGCCGTCGTCCGGCGGACAATATCGGCGAAATCGTGGGACGAAATCGGCGAAATCGTGGGACAAAATCGCCGAAATCGTAAGCCTCCTGACTGTCAGCAGGAAAACACAAGACTACTCCCGGAAACCTACGGGAGGACACTCTCTTCGAGCATCTGCCGCAACAGATAGGTGGCATTCTGGTTCCGGGCCACCCCGGGAGTGATCTTATAGGAATAGGTAACCGACTCGCCGAGGCCGATCTCGAAGCAGTAGTTATGGAAGCGGGCACTCTCCATCTTGGAAAGTGCCAGATCGTGTGTGGCAATGATGCCGGAAACATGCCTGCGGGAGATGTATTCCAGGAAGAGACGAGACCCGTTGAGCTTGTCCAGGGAGTTGGTTCCCCTGAGTATTTCATCGAGTATCACGAGTGTGGCTCCCGTTGGCGGAAGGCTCTCTATCAGCTGCCGGAGCCGCAACAACTCAGCATTGAAATAGCTGATGCCGTGCGCAAGGTCGTCGGTGGTGCGCATGCTGCTGAAAAGGCGGTAGCGAGAGACCCTGAGGAAATCGGCAAACACCGGCATTCCATTCCGTGCCAGCACATAGTTGACACCAACGGCACGCAGGAAAGTGCTCTTTCCCGCCATGTTGGCTCCCGTGATAATATAATAATGGTTGTCGTCCACCGTGAAATCGTTGTCGACAGCCTTCTCCCCCAAGAACGGGTGGCGGAGCCCGCGAGCCTCATAGACCAACTCGTCGGAGTCCGGCACCTCGGCATAGGAAGTATGCGGGTGGTTATAGCGGAAAGTGGCCATGGACACCAAGGCGTCTATCTCGCTCATGGCGTCCACCCATCCGCCCATCCGCCCCGCATAGGTTTCCTGCCACCTGATGAACTTCCGGACGAGGAAAATATCACTCAGGAACAGGGCATCCAGCAAGAAGAGTCCCAGCACATTGCCCCTGCGGTCGAGCATCCTCACAATCTCGTCGAGCCCGGCAAACGACTCCAAGGCCTCATCCAACTGCCGGAAAAGCGGCCGACAGCCGTCAGGAACCCCGGCAAGGGCCTTGCCATGGCGCATCAGGAGCAACAACCGCGAGGCCGAACGCTCCAGAACATCGGCCGACGAACTGATGCTCTTCAGCCATTTGGACGAAAGGAAGAAGACTATCAGGAACTGCACCGAGCCCCATAGGAACGGGACACCGGCCTCGACAATGCCGAAGACCGACAAAGCTATCACTCCCCAAAAGACAAGGACGAGCGTCCATGCCGACAGAAAAACGGCCTTGGAGCCGAACGCGGACGGCATGCCCACTCCCTGCATCCTGCGCACCGCCTCCAGGATTGCGCCCGTGTCGATTCGCCCCTGCTGACCGAAGGAGATGAAGCGTGCCCTCCACGCCTCTTCCTTGGTGAGAGCCTCTATGGCTTCAGCCTGATAGCGTATGCGGGCAAACGACAGATAGTCTGCCAGCCGATTGCTCCCGCTGGTGGTAACACAGCGGCTCATGCGGTTGAAGAGCGAGTCCTTGCCGAATATATCCAAGTCGTAGGTGAACGGATGACGGCTGTCGACATACCTTTCTCCCGCATCGAAACACTCGAAATGTCCCCGCCCTGCCTCCAGTTCATTCAGATAGACCTGGCGCAAATCGGTCAGGGAACTGATGGCGGAACTGTTGCGGACATCCATATAGCGGACGAGGAAATAGAGGAGAAGCGACAAAAGCGACAGGACCAGGGGCAATCCGCCAAGATCCACGATGGTATAAAGCACGAGGAATGCCACAAAAGCAAGGAACAGAAGCAGCTCGCCCGTCAACAATCCCCGGCTCCTGCGACGCAAAGACGCTATCTCAAGAGCCAGCCGCTCCGCCTGTGTTGTATAATAAGTGCTGTCTGCCATATCGTTAATCTTGTTTCGGAATCATCTCTTCCGCCGCCTTTCCTCTCATGCCGCATGGCCGGAAAGGCGCCGGGAGAACTTCACTTTTAATTGCAAAGATAAGCCATTTCTGCAGATTCTCTCGTATCAGATTTCACAAAAAAGCATAAAAAAAGGACTCCGCTGAGTCCCAATCTTTGTTAACCTTAAATCTAATACCATGAAAAACACGATGCAAAGATATACATTATTTATACAAGTGCATCGTGTTTCACGGTTTTTTCTTTCATTTCTGCCTATTTCTTGATCTATATCAAGACGACTCCTTCCTGCTTCTTGCCGTCCATCAAGATCTTGAGAGGCCGCTCGAAACGCACATGCCGCACATAGCGGGTCTCCTCAACGGCAGGCATCGCGTCGAGGATATCCTTGCGGAAGAGGCCGTTGCCGGCATTCGTGTCCACCGTGAAATAGCCCACCCCGAAGCTGGTGAGGTTCTGAAAGAAGTGGGTTCCCTGACTCGGATCCACACGATAGTTCTTCAAAGCCACCTCAACGATAACGCGCGCCGCGCTGATATTCGGCCAGCGCACGGGTATTCCGAGCCAATAATCGCTGGAGCCCCACCTGCCCGGCCCCGCAAGCACATAGTTTCCGCCCGCGTCAAGGAACTTCCGGTTGATGCGTTCAATATCCATCGCAATGGCAGGATTGTTCTCCGCGGAGAACCCGTCGCCGGCTTTCACATAGACCACATCCGCAACTTCCTCCGAGACACCGTGCCCCAGAGAGTTGTGCGAACGGATCAGGCACTCCGCGTCGGGAATCTTCGCCACATCTTCTTCCAGCATCTGCTTGCTGTCGACAATGGGACGAATCTGCAAGAGATAAAACTCTCCCGTCCTGTCGGCATTCAGGTTGCACGCAAACTCTATCTCCACGGGACGCCTCATCTCCTCCACGCCGTATTTTATCGCCGTCTGCATGATTTCCGGCAGCGGGAACACACCCTGTTGCAGCACGCCCGCAAAACTGATGATTTTCCTCCCCCCTTCATAGAAACCCGGCCGGATGACCTGGTCATAGGGGTCATAAGTCGACGCGATATAGTTCAGCGAGTGGTCTTTCTCCGCGTCCCTGACCTTCAACTTGAGGATATTGAAACCCTCATCGACCTTGAAGTCGTCATCGATGCGCCCCATGTCGAGGGCATAAAACTGTGTCTGTGTTTCCCGAAGGGCAATCTCCATCTCGCTGGTCTGGAGCACTTGATGAGGGTGATAGGGAGAAACGCGGAGGGTCTGGCCGCCGTCCACGATATACTTGCCCAGCCCCAAGGCCAGCGAGGCAATGCCATCCTCGGCCTTTTCGTCGCCTATCGGATAATAATTGAGCGAACGAAGCACGCCACTGATATTGGGATAGAAGCGATTGCCATAACGCTTTCCGACGACTTCCTGCAGAATCACCGCCATCTTCTCCTGATCGATGACATTGCTCGTCGCCGCCATATAGGCCTTGGAGTCTTTGTAATACACGGACGCATACACGCTCTTGATGGCGCAGGCCATCATGTGGAGCATCTCCTCACGGTCTTCCAGATAGGGAATCATATAGGTGGCATAGATGCCGGCAAAAGGCTGGTAATGGGCATCTTCAAGCAGCGAGGAGGAACGGATGGCAATAGGGCTCTGCGTAGCCTCAAAGAATGCATAGAAGTCTTCCCTGAAATCATCGGGCAACTGAGCCTTCAGAAAGGCCTGTAGGATATCCTCATTGCTCGCGTCGCTTAAGGCTGTCGGATAGAGATTGTTGTTCTCCATGAACTGGTCGAAGACATCCGTACACAAGACAACGGTCCGCGGAATCTGTACCGATGCCCCTTCAAACTGGTTGAAGTCGGGATGCCGCTTGATGATGTTGTCCAGATAGGCAAGTCCCCGCCCCTTGCCGCCCATCGAGCCCTCGCCTATCCGGGCGAAATGGCTGAACTTATCGAACTTCGTACGGTCGAAAACGGCCACCACTCCCAAGTTTTTCATCTGCCGATATTGCACGATGGCGTCGTAGATAATCTGCCGGTGGAGGTTCACATCCTGCAGTTTGTGCCAGGTTACATCCTTCAGAAAGGCGCTCACGGGAAAGATTGCACGGGCAGAAAGCCAGCGCGACATATGGTTGCGGGAAATGTGATAGAGCATGGAATCATTAGGAATGTCGAAGATATTGTCTTGCAGCTCCTTCAGATTATGTACCCGCATGATTTCCTCCTTCGTCTTCGGGTCGCGGAAAATGAAGTCGCCGAACCCCATATGCTCCTCTAAGAGGTGGCGCAAGTCAAGACTGATCTTCTTGGAATTCTTGTCTACGAAGTGGAAGCCCTGCGCCTCGGCTTTCTCACGATTGGCTGATTCGGAACTCTCTATGATAAGAGGTACATACTCATTATGGCTCCGGATGGCCCGCAGCAGCTTTAATCCCGCCTCAGAATCTTTCTCTCCCTGGATTGGGAAGCGGACATCGCTGATGACTCCAAGCACATTTCCTGAATATCTCTGATAGATATTCCAGGCCTCTTCGTAGGTTCTGGCCAGTACAACCTTTGGCCTTCCCCGCATACGGAGGGTGGCCGCATGTGGATTCAGAGCCTCTGTCGAGAAGTGCTGGCTCTGCAATAAGATATAGCTGTAGAGGTTCGGAAGAATGCTGCTGTAGAACCGTATGCTGTCTTCCACCAGCAAGATCATCTGCACGCCGGCCTCCTCGATATCGTGCTCGAGGTTCATCTTGTCCTCCATTAACTTGATGATGGACAGGATGAGATTGGTATTTCCCAGCCAACAAAACACATAATCGAAGATGCTCATATCCTCGTTCTCGATGCGTTTTGTGATTCCGTGGGAGAACGGAGTCAGCACAATGCAGTGGATTCCGGGAAATTTATCCTTGATGGCACGGGCCACCGCAAAGGCATCGTTGTCCGCATTGCCCGGCATACAGATAACGAGGTCGATATTCGTGGTGGCAAGAATCTGCTCGGCTTCCGGTATCGTGCTCACCTGGGTGAAGGTAGGCGGATAGCGAAGACCTAATTCCATATATTCATTATATATCTTCTCCTCTACCCGGCCGTCGTCTTCGAGCATGAATTCATCATAGGGATTGGCGACAATGAGCACATTATAGATGCGCCGCATCATCAGGTTTACGAAGTTTACATCCTTCAAATAGAATTTACTCCACTGCTGTGGCAACTGACTTTCCATATTCTCCGATTTGTTGCAAAGATACATTAAATTTGCAACAAAAAGCTTCCGAATATGAGATTTCCATCCTCTTTTGTTGCAAAATCCAAACTTTTTTCCTTAATTTGCAATCAGGCCGCCTGCACAAGAAATGCATGTGCCAAGTCCTAATATTACAAAATGCAAGTAAAAAAGCAAAAAATAATCCGTTTTTATTTGGTGGTTACACCAGAAAAACTTATATTTGCCTTGTCTTAAATGACAAATTGAAACCAATAACTAAAATTGTTAATAAGATATTACTATGGAAGTTAGCAAAATCATGCAAGAGCTGGAGCGCAAGCATCCGGGTGAGTCTGAGTTTCTTCAGGCAGTGAAAGAAGTTTTAATCTCTATCAAGGATGTCTACGACCAGCATCCCGAGTTTGAAAAAGCAAAGATCGTTGAGCGCATCGTAGAACCCGAGCGCGTCCACATGTTCCGTGTTCCTTGGGTCGACGATCAGGGAAATGTACAGGTAAATATCGGTTATCGGGTACAGTTCAACGGCGCGATCGGCCCTTATAAAGGAGGTCTGCGTTTCCATCCGTCAGTCAATCTAAGCATCATGAAGTTCCTCGGCTTTGAGCAGACCTTCAAGAATGCGCTCACCACGCTGCCTATGGGTGGCGCCAAGGGCGGTTCCGACTTTGCTCCCCGCGGAAAGAGCGACGGAGAGATCATGCGTTTCTGCCAGGCATTCATGGATGAGCTCTATCGCTATATAGGGCCCGACGAGGATGTTCCTGCCGGCGATATCGGTGTCGGAGGCCGCGAAATAGGCTATCTCTTCGGAGAATACAAGAAGCTCACCCATCGCTACGAGGGCGTGCTCACGGGTAAAGGCATGGAATGGGGAGGCTCTATCCTCCGTCCGGAGGCAACAGGCTTCGGCGCTCTCTACTTCGTCCACCACATGATGGAGAGCCATGGGCTCGACCTCAAGGGCAAGACCGTGGTCGTTTCGGGCTTCGGCAATGTGGCATGGGGAGCCGTCAAGAAGGCCAACCAGCTGGGAGCCAAGGTCATCACGATCAGTGGTCCTGACGGTTACATCTATGATCCGGAGGGCATCTATGGAGAGAAGAATGAATATATGCTTGAGCTTCGTTCAAGCGGCAATGACATCTGTGCTCCGTATGCAGAGAAATATGCAGGTTCCAAGTTCGTTGCCGGCAAGAAGCCTTGGGAAGTAAAGGCAGATGTCTATCTGACCTGTGCTACCCAGAACGAGCTGAACGGCGAGGATGCCGACATGATTCTTGCCTACAAGCCCTTGTGTGTGGCAGAAGTCAGCAACATGGGCTGTACGGCTGAGGCTGTCGACAAGTTCGTGGCTGCCAAGCAGCTGTTCGCCCCGGGCAAGGCTGTCAATGCCGGCGGCGTTGCAACCTCGGGCCTGGAGATGACGCAGAACTCCATCCGCCTGCACTGGAGCAAGGAGGAAGTGGACGAGAAGCTCCACTACATCATGAGCTCCATCCACGAGCAGTGCACCAAGTACGGCACCGAGACCGACGGCTATGTGAACTATGTCAAGGGAGCAAACATCGCCGGATTCATGAAGGTGGCCAAGGCCATGCTCGACCAGGGCGTCGTATAACCAAAGTCCTTTCCCCGCGTTTTCCTAACGAAGACGCGGGGACGGATCTATCATATATGACATATCGAAGAAGCGTTTTAATTACATTTATCACGATCCTGGGCTTTACCCCACTGCCGGCACAAACGCAGAGGGGTAAGGCCACTTATTATTCCCGCCGTGCGACGGGTGCCCGTACGGCAAGTGGAGAAAGGCTTCACCACGACAGCCTCACCTGCGCGCACCGCACCCATCCCTTCGGCACCTTGCTCAAGGTTACCAATCCAAGCAACGGCAAAGAGGTCGTCGTCAGGGTAACCGACCGCGGACCGTTTGCCAGAGGGAGAATCATAGACCTCTCCTGGGGAGCAGCCAAGCAGCTGGGCATTCTATCACAGGGCGTGGCCACCGTAAAGGTAGAAGTATATAAAAAAGCCCGGGGCATCCCTTACCGGCCGGAAGAGACCGTTAACCTGCCCGAAATGGACTTTGAAATCAACGAGGCCGGCTATAACCTCGCTGACAACTGGGAGAAAGAGGGTAAGAAGAAGACCGTTGGCTCAACAAGCCCATCTTCCAAAAAGGTTGCGGAAAAGTCGCATGACGCCCGCCAGGCAACCCCTGCCATGCCCCAGCCTAACCCCTCCAAGCCACAGACCAGCCCTCAGCAGAAAAAGGAGAAGGAAGGCAATATCCGGCCTAATGTCTCCGAGAAGCCGAAGCACAGGAAAGACGATGTCATGAAATAACAGGCCTCTGCATGCATGAAAGCAAAAGCGCAACCTCACAGGAGGTTGCGCTTTCTGTTTTATTTCTTGTCTGTATTCGCTGCGGGAATTCGTTGCGGCCACAGGTGGGTGGCATAGGCAAAGCGATAGAGGTCGTAGAGGTCGAGCATGCGCGACTGCCTTGTCTTCCATGCCTCGAAGTCTTTCTCCCCGTTCGTCCACTGCACTTCACTCAACGCTCCCATTCTTGGGAGTACCTGATATTCCACCAGCGGAGGATAAGCGATGTATTCCGTCCAGAGGTTTCCCTGCACCCCGACGATATGGGCGGCAACTTCCGGGGTCGCATCCGCGGGAACCGGTTCCAGGGCATAGGTCTTCTCCACCGGCAGACTACCCCCGATCAGCAGCGGCTCGTCCCACCGCTCCTTGTCGTTATGCGTCTGATAATAGTCGAAATAGCAATAGGTGGTCGGCGACATGATGACATCGTGCCCCAACTTGGCTGCCTTAGTGCCGGGCTCCGTACCACGCCAGCTCATGATCGTGGCGCTCTGGTTGATGTCTCCGTCCAGGATTTCATCCCATCCGATGATGCTGCGCCCCTTGCTGTTGACAAACTTCTCGATGCGATTGGTGAAGTATCCCTGCAGCTTTTCGACGCTCAGGCCTTCCCTCGCCATAAGACCTTTGCACTTAGGACACTCCTTCCAACGGGTCTGGGGACTCTCGTCGCCACCCAGATGGATGTATTTCGAGGGGAAGATATCCATGATTTCCGAGAGCACATCTTCGCAGAACTGATAGGTCTTCTCATTCCCGAGGCAGAGCACATCGTCCATGACACCCCAATAGCGGCACACCTCGTAAGGGCCGCCGGTGCATCCCATATCAGGAATGGCGGTCAGCGCGGCAACCATGTGCCCGGGCATGTCTATCTCCGGAATAACGGTGATGTGGCGATCGGCGGCATATTTCACGATGTCGCGCGCCTCTTCCTGGGTATAGAACCCGCCGTAAGGAACTCCGTCATACACCTTTGAGTTATGTCCGAGCACCGTACTCGTGCGCACGGAACCAATCTCCGTGAGCTCCGGATATTTCTTTATCTCGATTCGCCAGCCCTGGTCTTCGGTGAGGTGCCAGTGGAAGACATTCATGTTGTGCATCGCCATGAGGTCGATGAACTTCTTCACAAAGCTCACGGGGAAGAAATGGCGGGCGCAGTCGAGCATCATTCCGCGATAGCCGAAGCGCGGCTCGTCCTTGATGACAACAGCCGGAAGGGTTATCTCGGTGATGCCCTTGCCCACGGGAACCGACTTGCGGAGCGTCTGCACGCCATAGAAGACGCCGGCGGCAGTGCTTCCCTCGATGCTCACGCCTTTCTTGTTCACCGTGAGTACATATCCCTCTTTGTTCTGAATCTTAGGGTTCAGCTTCAGGGTGATGGCATTCTTCACCTTCTCCGTCGTAACCGTAAGCTGCAACGAGGTAAGGTCGGCGATGTAATCACGCAGGAACCGCGCGTCCTTCTCCTGTAATTCATTGCCTTCGGGATAGGCAATCCGGGTGTTCTCCGTAACGACGAACTCCCCGCCCTTCGAGAGACTGACCTCCCGGGGCAACGGAACTACATTATAATCAGCTGCCCCCCTCTCATTGGCAGCCGAAACTCCTCCCAGCGAAACGACGGTGGAAACGACCATAAGCAAAAACTTTTTCTTCATGTTATTGGGCTTTTAGTTATATCTTGCCACAAAGATAAGTAAAAAAAATGATATCCTGACATTTTTCTCTCCAAACAGTTTGTTTTTTTATCAAGGAACTCTGAAACCACCCATTGGCGAAGATGGCGGCAGTGCCGGCCACGGCAGCCGGAGACTCGTGCAGGTGGAGGCTCGCCAAACCGGAGACGGGAGCAAGGGTGATGGCGCTCACATAGGAGACAAAGATCAACCACCCGCCCCGCCGTCCGGGAAGACGGTGTCCGGCCGAGGTGAGCTCATCCGAAGAGGTTCCCCGCCTGAAGGAAAAGCATCCGAAGACGATGCCCCCCACGATGAACGCAAGGTACATGTTGAAATCCGGCGTCTGCACACATCTTAGGATATAAGATGCCTCCCCGGGGCTGCCTCCTTCCGGAGGAGAACGATACCGGGAGACTTTCCCGTAGCAACCGGTCTTCCCTCGAGCCGCGGCTTGTTCTCTCCACGGAGACAATGCCCCTTCCGCATGAAATCATCAGACCGCTATCTTATCTGCAAACGGCAGAAACGGGGCTGACGGTCGCCATAAAAGTAAAACACAGTCTTTCGGCTGACGAAATCGGCGAGATTGTGGGACGAAATCGGCGAAATTGTGCGACAAAATCGCCGATTTTGTCAGACGGGACAGGCCTTTTACGAAATCGCCGGCGGCTTAAAGGGAGGCGGGAGACTACTTCACGCTCCCCGACTCGATAAGATACTCGGCTATCTGGACGGCATTCAGGGCCGCTCCTTTACGAATCTGGTCGCCCGTGAGCCAAAGGGTGAGACCGTTGTCATCGGCTAAATCCTTGCGCACACGCCCCACATAGATATCATCCTTGCCGGCCGATTCGAGCGGCATGGGATAGATATAGTTCTGCGGATCGTCCTTCAACCGGATGCCCGGAGCCGCCTTCAGGGCCTCGCGCACCTGTTCGACGGTGAGCGGCCGTTCGGTCTCAAGCCACACGGACTCCGAGTGGGAGCGCAGGGACGACACGCGCACGCAGGTGGCACTGGTGCGCACCTCCGAGTGCATAATCTTGCGCGTCTCGTTAAACATCTTCATCTCCTCCTTCGTGTAGTCGTTCGGCGTCATCTTATCTATCTGCGGAATCACATTGTAGGCCAGCTGATGGGGAAACTTCCCGACGGTTTTCACCTCGCCCGTCTCCACGAGCTCACGATACTGCTGCTCCAGTTCTTTCATCGCGGCGGCACCCGCGCCGCTGGCACTCTGATAAGACGCCACACGCACACGGCGTATATGGCTCAGCTGCTCGATGGGTTTCAGCACGACAACCATCATAATCGTGGTGCAGTTGGGATTGGCAATGATGCCGCGAGGGCGTACGAGGGCGTCCGCGGCATTCACCTCGGGCACCACGAGAGGCACATCCTCGTCCATGCGGAAGGCACTTGAATTGTCGATCATCACGGCTCCATGCCGGGTAATGGTCTCGGCAAACTCCTGAGATGTGCCCGCGCCGGCAGAGGTGAAGGCTATGCCGATATCCTTGAAGTCATCGTTGTGCCGCAAGAGCTTCACCTCATACTCCTTGCCGAGATAGGTATATTTGCTGCCCGCACTGCGCTCTGAACCGAACAAAACCAAGTCATCCATGGGGAATCTGCGCTCTGCGAGAATGCGCAGGAATTCCTGACCAACGGCGCCACTGGCACCAACGATTGCAACTTTCATGTCTTTTTAAAAAATAATAAACGATTCTTGTGGTTGCAAAAATACAACTTTTCGGTTGAAATATAGCTACTTTGGCATTTTTTTTGCTAATTTTGCAGGCAAATACAAAGTACTCGTCCATGACCGGTCTGCTACAATACTTTCCCATCACCGACCCAACCCTGGGATTCCTCGTGGTGCTGATGATCATCCTCTTTGCCCCTATCATCATGGGCAAACTGCGCATTCCGCACATTATCGGAATGGTGATTGCCGGCGTGCTGATCGGCCAATACGGGCTGAATATACTGGAGCGAGACGCCTCGTTCGAGCTCTTCGGCAAGGTGGGTCTCTACTACATCATGTTCCTGGCCGCATTGGAGATGGACATGGAGGGACTGAAGAAAAACAAATACAGAATGCTCACCTTCGGTCTGCTCACCTCGCTGATACCCTTTGCCATCACCTATTTCACGGGTAAGGACATGCTCGGATACTCCGTCACGGCATCGCTCCTGCTGGGATGTATCATGGCCTCCAACACGCTCGTGGCCTACCCCATCGTAGGGAAATATGGCCTGCAGCGAAAGCCCAGCGTCATCGTGAGCGTAGGCTCCACCATGATCGCTCTCTTTCTGGCTCTCGTGATGCTGGCCGCCATCGTGGCTTCCAACCAAGGCAACAACAGCTGGGGGTTCTGGCTCTGGTTTGCGGCGAAGTTCGTGGGCTTCTGCGCCGCCCTCATCTTCTTCATCCCAAGGCTCACGCGATGGTTCCTGCGCCGATACAGCGATGCCGTGATGCAGTTCATCTTCATCCTCGTGATGTTGTTCATGAGTGCCTCGCTGTCCGAGAGCGTAGGCCTCGAGGGCATCTTCGGCGCATTTCTTGCCGGCCTGATACTGAACCGATACATCCCTCACCTGTCTCCCCTGATGAACCGCATCGAGTTTATCGGCAACGCCATCTTCATTCCCTACTTTCTGATCGGCGTGGGCATGCTCATCAATTTGCGACTGCTCTTCCAAGGCGGGGGCATCATCTGGGTGGTGTCCTGCTTCGTGTTATTCGGCACGCTGGGTAAAGCTCTGGCAGCTTATATAGCCTCCTCCCTCTTGAAAATACCCCTTTCGTCGGGCCACATGATGTTTGGCCTTACCTCGGCCCATGCTGCGGGTGCCATCGCCATGGCGATGGTGGGACTGCGACTGAAAGATGCCGACGGCCAACCGGTCGTGGATGATGTAATGCTGAACGGCATCGTCATCATAATTTTGTTCACCTGCATCATCTCGTCGCTCATTACGGAATATGCCGCCCAACGCATCATCCTCCGCGACAAGGAAGTAGCAAGCGACGAATTGCCCGAAGACGACGATGAGAGAATGCTCATCCCGGTAAAATATCCGGAATATGCGGAACGGCTCGTAAACCTTGCCATCCTGATGAAGAATCCCAAACTGAACCGTGCGCTCATAGGGCTGAATGTGGTCTACGATGATGAAAATATGAAGGCGAATCAGGTACGAGGGCGGGAACTGCTGGACAAAGTTACCAAATATGCCGCCGCCGCCGATATTCCCATGAATACACAAGTGCGCATAGCGGCAAACATCGCCAACGGAATCAAGCATGCCTTCAAGGAGTTTCAGGCCTCCGAAATAGTCATCGGGCTGCACATGCACTTCAATGTGAGCACTAAATTCTGGGGACAATTCCACCAAAGCCTGTTCAACGGACTGAACCGGCAGATCATCATGGCACGCCTGATGCAACCCCTCAATACGCTCCGGAGAATCCAGGTGGCCGTTCCCTCAAGGGCTCAATACGAGCCGGGATTCTATCGCTGGCTGGAACGGATCTCCAGAATAGCCGAGAGTCTGGAATGCCGCATCACCTTCAACGGGCGAGACGACACGCTCGCACTTATCAGGGAATACATCCTGAACCGACATGCCGACATCCGTGCGAACTATCAGGAGATGGAACACTGGAACTCGATGCCGCAGCTTGCCAAGGCCATCGCCGACGACCATCTCTTCGTCGTGATAACAGCCCGGAAAGGAACGGTATCCTTCAAAAATGCCCTTGAGCGCCTCCCGGAAGAAATCACCAAGCATTTCAGCGGCAAGAACCTGATGATCATCTTCCCCGACCAGTTCGGAAGTACCATGGACGAGATGACATTTGCCCAACCGCAGCATACCGAGGAGCTTAGTGCCTACGACATGCTCAACGGATGGCTACACAAGAAAATACGCCCATAAACGGAAAAAGAAATGATAGATATAAAAGGTATTACCAAAAGCTTCGGCTCACTACAGGTGTTAAAAGGCATCGACCTGCACATTGACAAGGGAAAGATCGTAAGCATCGTGGGACCATCGGGTGCCGGAAAGACCACGCTCCTGCAAATTATCGGCACGCTCGACAAGCCTGACGACGGCCAGATCCTTGTAGGCGGAATAGATGTGGGGAGCCTATCCGCCAATAAGTTGAGCGACTTCCGCAACCAGCACATCGGATTTGTATTCCAGTTCCACCAACTGCTTCCTGAGTTCACCGCGCTCGAAAACATCATGATTCCAGCTTTCATAGCCGGACAATCACGCTCAGAAGCCAGAAGCCATGCCATGGAACTGCTCGACTTCATGGGGCTTTCAGACCGTGCCGTACACAAGCCTAACGAGCTATCGGGAGGAGAAAAGCAGCGCGTAGCAGTAGCACGATCCCTGATTAACAATCCCGCAGTAATCCTGGCTGACGAGCCAAGTGGCTCACTGGACTCAAAAAACAAAGCGGAACTGCATCAGCTGTTCTTCGATTTGAGAGACAGATTCGGACAGACCTTCGTTATCGTAACACATGACGAAGGACTTGCGGCCATCACCGACAACACTATTCACCTGAAAGACGGACAAATCGTGATACCCGAAGAAACCACGGAAACCCAAAAACAAAAGGCTCATGAATAAAATCAAATTAGGAGACTACAACTGGCTCGAAATCGTAAAGGAAGTAGACTTCGGACTTTATCTCGACGGTGGCAGCGAGGGAGAGATTCTTCTTCCTAAGCGATATGTACCGGAAGATTACCAAATAGGAGAGGAAATCGAGGTGTTCGTCTATCTTGATCAGGAAGAAAGGCCGGTCGCCACAACCGAAAAACCCCTTGCCAAGGTGGGCGACTTCGCCTGTCTGGAATGCGTATGGGTGAACGAATACGGAGCTTTCCTGAACTGGGGGCTGATGAAAGATGTATTCTGCCCCTTCCATGAGCAAAAGAGGCGCATGGAGATAGGAAGCTCCTACATCGTCTACATATACATCGACGAGGAGAGCTACCGCATCGTTGCCTCGGCAAAAATAGAGAAATACCTGTCGGAGGACTATCCTCCCTATGCCACGGGAGACGAAGTCTCCCTGCTCATATGGCAGAAGACGGAGCTGGGATTCAAGGCAATTATAGACAACAGCTATCCCGGGCTGATATACGAGAACCAGATCTTCAAGCCTGTGCATACGGGCGACCGCATGAAAGGCTATATCAGCAGCGTCAGACCGGACGGAAAGATCGATCTGTCGCTGCAGGCTACCGGACGCAGACAGACCCTCGACTTCTCTGAAACGCTTCTCGACTATCTCCATGAGCATGGGGGAAAGTGTGATTTGGGCGACAAGAGCGACGCTGAGGAAATCAAACGCCGCTTCCAGGTAAGCAAGAAAACATACAAGAAGGCCATCGGCGACCTTTACAAGCGACACCTTATTATTATATTAGGAGAAGAAGGAATCAAACTGGCAGAATGAGATTTAAGAGTTTACTGATTTGGCTGTTCGCCGCATTGGCGGTTACCGTAAGCGCACGGAACAAGGAACAACAGCCTCCCGCCGTACTGATCAAGGCACTCGACATGCTTCAGAACCCAGGTGGCGCAAGCCTGAACTACAAGATTGATGTGGCATTATTCCACTGGCAGGGATATGTCATCTTCAAGGGAAACAAATTCCAGCGGAGGAGCAAGCGAACCATCGACTGGTTTGACGGCAACACCTATTGGACGATGAACAGGCAGACCCAAGTGGTGAAGATATCAAACCCAAAGCGCAACAGGCATAAGGACGAGGATGAAAACGCGTCGCTGACGGAGCAAATCAATAAGGTCAAGGACAACTGCCTATACTCCATGGTCAGCGACGGGGATGACTGGAAGATCACGGTAAGGGCTCTGGACAAGGACGCAAAGATAAAGCATGCGGAGATATGGATAGACAGAGCAACCAACAAGCCGACCCGTCTGCGCGTAAAGCTCGGCCTTATATGGGCCAATATCTGGCTTTGGAATGTTACGCCAGCCAATTATTCGGATGTCAACTTCAGCTTCTATCCCTCGAAATATCCGAATGCGAGGATCATAGACAAACGCGAAAAGAATTCTAAATAGAAGGCCCGGCTTGTCATTTAGATTCAAGACAACTCGTTGAGAAGACAATTATCGGCAGGGATAATACATTATTTCCTCAACTCGATGTCATTGTTGCCTACATCTTCAGCACCTCTGCGCCCACGGAATCGTTTTCCGAAATTCCAAGTGAGACTTAGTTCTATGCCATTCATATACATTCTCCGCCAAGAACGCAGCCGCATCTCACGGAACTTGCTGGTGCCATGGGTGCGGTTCAAAAAGAGCAATGGGTTATGGAAGTTTACGCCGACCTCGAGCTTGTCATCAAAGAACGCCTTCGTGACGCTCCCCGTCAAGAGCGGCCTCTGATAGTTTATGGTATTGAAGGAATAGGTCTGCGGACGATAGGAACACAAGAGAGAGTATTGCCACTGCAGGGTAGTGAGGTAGCAGAAGCTTAGGTTTGTCGACCATCCGAATCCTTTTTCAGGAACCATCAGCACAGCATCGGTAAAGTTCCTTGCCACATCGTAATTTGTATACAGCCCCGCCAAGGTAAAAGAGAGATTAAGCCTTCCCTTGCACAGACGCTGTGTCCAGTTGGCAGAGAGTGAAGCCTCGTCCTTGCTTCCGATGTTCTCATAGGTGTAAGTATTGTAGTCTTGAGGATCAAAATATGCCGGATTGATGATACCCTTCTGGCGATTATAGCTTGCGGCAATCGTAAGATAGGCCGACTTTATCTGCTTGAGGTAAGACAGTTCGAAGGCATCATTGTGCTGTGAGGCAAGATTCGGGTTGCCTACCCATAGCTGGAACTCACTTACCCGCAAGGTGTCGGAGTTCATGTAGTCGATACTTGGGCGGACGACATTACGCTGGTAATTTGCCGAAATGCTGCCGGCTTTTCCCATATTATAGTTCAGCCTTACCGACGGAAGGAACTCATAGGAGCGCTTATGGTTCAGATTGTCGGTTTCACCCTTGAGTATCAAGAGCATGGAAAGCTTCTTGCTGAAGTCGTGAGACAGGGAGGCGTGCAGCTGCTGAATGCTATAGTTGGTTTCTTCTGCGGCATATGAATCATTCTTACGCCACACGCTTTTCAGTCCGATGCGCACATTGTCGTCCCAAAGCCAGCCTATCTTGTTGTTTTCAGAGACCAGTTCGGCGGTGAATTCGTCCATGGCTGACCGGTAAAAGTCATCGTATCCCGTAATATATCGGGTCGTATATCTATATTTATGATAATTTCCTTTCAACAACAGGATATTCTTTTCCCCAATCTTGAGAAACCCATTCAGCAACGCGAGGTAGTGCTCGATGTTCTCTTTTGCGCTCGTGTTAGTCCGTTCACCTTCAAAACCCCGAGTATCATGGGTGATGTCGCTGGAATACTTATCGTGTGAGAGCTTGGCCGTAATGGAAGCATTGGAATTCGGATAATAGCCCACCTTCAGAGCCGGGGAAAACTGCGTAACATCAAAACGACGGTCTTCATACAGCGACTCGATTCTGTGGGTGGCTGGATATTGCCTCTCCACTCCGTTCTCCATACGCTGCTTGTTGGTAACATAGTTCATCCTTGCACCCAGATCCCACTTCTTGTTCTGAAACATAAAGGAGTCGAAGTTTCCGAAAAAAGGATGAAGCAGGTTGGTCCATACCTGTGCCGTCCCGTAGATTCGCGGCCGTTCGTGCCTTCTGCGAATGATGTTTATTTCGCCCGAAGACCCTGCCGTGTCATCAGAACTGATGTTGTGTACCTCGACCTGCTTGATGTCCGTGGCCTTAAGCATCTTCAAATCTTCAGCAGATGCCGCAACCCCGTCGATTTTCAGTCGTGCATTGTTCGCCTTCCCCAGTATCTTGTATGTATCATTTTCGGCTACCACCCCGGGAAGGAAGCGCAAAGCCTCGTTGGCCTTGGCGTTTTTCAGCAACCCACGGGTATCTATCGAGTAGATAGTTTTCTCTGCATCGCCTTTTAGCATAGGCCTGAAAGCTTTGACTTCCACATCTTCCAGGCCTATGACCTTATCTTTCAGGGCAATCTTGACATCGCCCCCTGCAGAGTCTATGAGCGTGTCAACATCCTCGTAGAACTTATTTCCGACATGAATATTGATGCTTGCACAGTTTGCGCTATTGAGCTTTACGGTTCCGTCTTCTTTCGTTTTCAGCTTGAAATCCTTGCCACACGCATTTACCGAGACAACGATTCCCTTCACAGGTTTTCCTTGCGAGTCTACTATCTGAATGGATTTGATGTCGTCTTGCGCATTTCCCGCAATGCCCGTAAAGCAAAGAATCAACAATATGACAAGCCTATCCATAATCGAAAATACTGCGCATTAGAGTATTACCATTCTCTCCATTTACCACTTAAGGCCGTTCCACTTGTAGAATATCCACAAAAGCCATCACCGACACAGCCCATACTATCTGCCCTAACGGTTGTTTGGTTTGCCATGTCCTTTAAAATAGAATTACTCTTGGAGCTTCTCATTGCATTACTTGTGTTTACAGCTACAACTGCTGCCAACACCATTCCGCTTAATGCGGCCAAAGTTTTTACATCAGCTTTCACTGTTGTTCTAATAATTAGGTTAAACTTATCTTCCTCGCAAATATAGATTTTTTCTTGGTTAAAAGCAAGCAGTTTTATCTAAGAAACAATAGGATTAACAAAGATTAAACCATTACCTGCTATGTTACTAATTGAAAAATTATACTTTTTTTCATTAAAGAGGAGCTAGATTCAATTCCAATTGTGCAGTCTTTGCTGACAAGCAATATGTCTATGTGTTATCTTACCGGGTACCAAGCGCGTTAAATTCATTTATTATTGACACCTATAAGCTGTCGACGGGCAGATATATAGGTAGCACAACAGTAGGTAATAATTTTGTCGGGCGCAATGACGAGACAGATAATATATGGAGCCAGCAAGGAAATATCTACATTGCAGCAAAAGGGAAAAAATGGAAATTAAAGAAACGAAGAGTTGGTCTATGAAACCTCTATCTAAGTTACATTAATGCCTAAATGCTTTTTTTTCAAGCAGGCTCATAGCCCAGCACACCTAAAGCAATGGTTTAAACGCTTTTCAACAGGAAGGAATGCATGGTTGCAGAATCCTCTATACATAAGCATTCTTAAAGAAAATCACGGCTCAGCAAGGAAAAGCTGGGGGCTGCGCATCAAGTTTTGCCATTCTAAACAGAAAGACCTTCAGCGGCTTCCATAAGCAAATGCAGAGTGAGGCCATGCTATACTTTATCCTATCAACAGGCTTTGAAAACCCTTTCTGATGGGGAAGGGAACAGGGCAAAGGAGTGAAGAGAAAAAAGGAGAGATGGAAGGAAAAAGTAAAAGACCGCTAAAAGCTTGCCTTTTAACGGCTAAAAGGCTTCCTCCTAACGGCTAAAAGCCTGCCTTTTAACGGCTAAAAGGAAAACCGCCCCACAACTCCCTCCTGCAGAGGGGGGACTGACTTACCCGTAAAGAAAGAAATGCGAATGTGTCCGATCCCATGATCCTGCAACACAGAATCAATCTTCAAGGGTCGGACACATTAGCAAAACCGCGTCAATAAACGATTTATTAGAACTCCGCATTCTTCGGCGTGCGCGGGAATGGGATGACATCACGGATGTTCTGCATGCCTGTAATGAAAAGGATGAGGCGCTCGAAGCCTAAACCGAAACCGCCGTGAGGACAGCTTCCGTACTTGCGGGTATCGAGATACCAGCTGTATGTAGACTCCTCCATGCCGCGGGCACGAATCTCCGCAATAAGCTTTTCGCCGTTCTCCTCACGCACGGAGCCTCCGATAATCTCGCCGATGCGGGGGAAGAGGACATCCGTTCCCTGCATGGTTCGCCCGTCGGGGTTCTTCTTCATGTAGAAAGCCTTGATCTCGCGGGGATAGTCGGTCATGATTACCGGCCGCTTGAAGTGCTCCTCCACGAGGAAACGCTCGTGCTCGCTACTGAGGTCCATGCCCCATCCCGTAACCGGGAACTCGAACTGATGACCGTTTTTCACGGCTTCCTGAAGGATGTTGATGCCCTCGGTATAAGGCAGGCGGACGAAGTCTTCACTGACAACAGACTCAAGAGTCTGAAGGAGCGTCTTGTCTATCATCTTGTTCAGGAACTCCAGATCGTCGCTGCAGTTGTCCAGAGCCCAGCGCACGCAATACCTGATGAAGTCCTCCTCCAAGTCCATCAGGTCGTCCTTGTCGATGAAGGCGACCTCCGGCTCAATCATCCAGAACTCCGCAAGATGGCGGGGAGTGTTGCTGTTCTCGGCGCGGAAGGTGGGTCCGAAGGTATAGATAGCCCCTAAAGCCGTAGCACCCAGCTCGCCTTCGAGCTGTCCGCTGACCGTCAGGCTCGTCCTCTTTCCAAAGAAATCACGGTCGTAAACCACTTCCCCGGTCTTCGCGACACGGTCAAGATCGAGCGTCGTTACTTGAAACATCTCGCCCGCACCCTCGGCATCGCTTGCGGTGATGAGGGGTGTATGGAAGTAATAGAAGCCGTGATCATGGAAATACTTGTGGATGGCGATGGCCATGTTATGGCGAATTCGCATCACGGCACCAAAGGTATTGGTGCGCAGGCGCAGGTGTGCATACTGGCGCATGTACTCGAAACTCTGCCCTTTTTTCTGCATCGGATAGTCGCCTGGACAAAGACCGTAGACCTCGATATCCTTGCATTGCACCTCGACAGCCTGTTCTCCGCCCTGGCTTTCAACGAGCACACCCGTGGCACTGATACATGCCCCAGTGGTGATACCCTTCAGCATCTCGGCATCAAACTTAGCCGGATCTACCACAACCTGTATATTCTTAATGGTAGAACCATCATTGAGAGCAATGAAGTCTACGACCTTGCTGCTGCGATGGGTACGCACCCATCCCTTTACCGTTATATCTTTTCCAAAGTCGGTGCTACGAAGAGCATCAACAACTTTAGTTCGCTTCATTTTCGCTAATGATTTATTAAATTACTCGAAAGCGCCCATGCGGAGCATATCAACCTCTTTCTCCGTGAGGAAACGCCAGTCGCCACGACGGAGATTCTTCTTCGTAAGACCGGCAAACTGTACCCGGTCGAGCCGGACTACCCGATAGCCAAGGTGCTCGAAGATACGGCGGACGATGCGGTTCTTGCCGCTGTGAATCTCTATGCCTACCTGACTCTTGTCGTTCTCGTCGGCATACTCTATGGCATCTGCATGCACCTCGCCATCCTCCAGCTCCACGCCTTCCGCAATCTGCTGGATGTCGTGGGCGGTAATATTCTTGTCAAGGAAGACATGATAGACCTTCTTCTTCAAGAACTTGGGGTGAGTGAGCTTGCTGGCAAGGTCGCCGTCATTGGTGAGCAGCAGCACACCCGTCGTATTGCGGTCGAGCCGGCCGACGGGATAGATGCGCTCCGGACAGGCATTCTTCACGAGATCCATCACCGTCTTGCGCTGCTGGGGATCGTCGCTCGTAGTAACATAGTCCCTCGGCTTGTTCAACAGGACATAGACTTTCTTCTCCAAAGAGACCAGCTGGTCGTGGAACTTAACCTCGTCTGAACGCAGAACCTTCGTCCCCAACTCCTTTACGACTTCACCATTCACGGTTACGGCACCAGCCTCGATGAACTCATCGGCCTCACGGCGAGAGCAGACGCCGGCATTGGCGAGATACTTGTTCAGGCGAATCGGCTCATTGGGGTCAATATGCTCCTCCTTGTACTCGATGCGCTTCTTCATGCTGTACTTCGCATTCGGGTCATAGTCGGCCGTATGCGGACGGTAGCCCCGGGGCTGATAACCACCCTGCTGGTAACCGCCGCGTGGCTGATAGCCGCCTTGTGGACGAGGCTGATAACCACCACGAGGCTGGTAACCGCCACGAGAAGGATAGCCCCCGCCTTGCTGACGAGGCTGATAGCCACCCTCGCCATCATTGTTATAGCGAGGACGATAGCCGCCTTGCTGCGGACGGGGCTGATAGCCACCACCCTCGCCATTGTTGTTATAGCGAGGACGATAGCCGCCTTGCTGAGGACGGGGCTGATAGCCGCCCTCGCCATTGTTGTTATAGCGAGGACGATAGCCGCCTTGCTGAGGACGGGGCT
>CAUULA010000032.1:0-24367 GCA_963545855.1 uncultured Prevotella sp. | reverse complement strand
TACACTCGACTAGTCGTCGGCAGCGTCAGATGTGTATAAGAGACAGCGACCGGGGAACACCACGGTGGGCATCCCCGTGATAGCTTTCTTATCAAACTTATTATATATTATTTTTCTCATCATTCATTTATAACAATGTGCAAAATTAGAAAAAAGTTACGAAATTATGAACGATTCTGTTTTTTTTCCACTATTTTTGCAAGTAAAAAGAATAACATCTAACAAATGGCAAGAAAGAAAACTGAGCGTAAGCCGAGAAGTGTAGGTGAAGCGGTCGGCTTTAGCAATATATTCAGCAACGAAAAAACTAATTTTATTTTAGGGCTTTTACTGATGGCATTGGCAATCTATGCCGTCATTGCTATGATTTCCTACTTCTCGACAGGACAGGCAGATCAAAGCCTGTTGGAAAGCCTTCGCCCGAGAGAATGGATGAATACAGACAAGGCCTTCACCAATTATTGCGGGTCGATAGGAGCCATCCTTGCCTACTACCTTATCACGGTGAACTTCGGTTTGTCGGCATTTATGATTCCCGCATTTGCTATTCTGGTTTCCCTGAAGCTCATAAAGGCCTATCAGAAGATAAACCTATGGAAATGGTTCTTTGGCACCATGCTTGTAATGATTTGGTGCTCGGTAACATTTGCCAAGTTTCTCTCTCCGCTCATGAGCGACCAGGTCTTCAATCCCGGTGGCAACCACGGGCTCTTCTGCGTACAGCGGCTTGAAGATATGATTGGTCCCCCGGGGCTTACGGCATTGCTCCTTATCGTGGCTATTGCATTCCTTACCTATCTGAGTGCCGAGACCATAGAGGTTATTCGCAAGGCCTTGAACCCCATCGGATACATTACTTCTAAAATCAAGTTTACGGTTACCAACAATCACGGTAGCCAGGGCAATGAACCCGAGTATGTCGACAGTACCGCAGGAGAAGTCGCCGAATCAGAGCCGGCTTCTTCCGTGATAGACTTGACGCCAAATCCCGTTACACAAAAAGAAGACATGGCGGGCGCAAAAGCCAATCTCGCCTCAACACCCAAGGAGACACTGATTGAGAATAACGATAAACTTACCATCGAAGTTGCCAAGAGTGAGGAAGGCGTAAAGGGAGACCAAGTCGTGTCGGGCATTGACTTGAGCACTCCAATCGATCCTCGTGAGCCATTCCTAAGGTATAAGTTCCCTTCCCTTGACTTGCTGAAGAAATACGAGGCGGACGGCAGGACACAGGTCGATATGGAAGAAATCAAGGATAACAATGCCCATATCGTGCAAGTCTTGAATAGCTTCGGCGTTACCATCAAGGAAATTAAGGCAACTGTTGGCCCAACCATCACCCTTTATGAGATTACCCCGGGAGAAGGAATGAGAATCTCCAAGATTCGCAATCTGGAAGATGATATCGCCCTAAGTCTTTCCGCGCTGGGCATTCGTATCATAGCTCCGATTCCGGGGAAAGGCACTATCGGTATCGAGGTTCCTAACAAGAAAAAGAACATCGTGTCGATGGAGAGCGTCCTTGGAACCAAGAAATTCAAGGAGGCCAAGATGGATTTGCCGCTCGCACTGGGTAAGACCATCACCAATGAGGTGTTTATGGTCGACCTCGCGAAGATTCCCCATCTGCTCGTGGCGGGTGCAACGGGGCAAGGTAAGTCCGTAGGCCTGAATGCCATTATCACCTCCCTTCTCTACAAGAAACATCCCAATGAGCTGAAGTTCGTCCTCATCGATCCTAAGAAAGTTGAGTTCTCCGTATACAATAAGATTGCCCCTCATTTCATGGCATCACTCCCAGAGAATGAGGAAGAGCCCATCATCACGGATGTGCAGAAAGTCGTACGCACCCTGAACTCGTTGTGCAAGCTGATGGACTATCGCTACGATCTCCTCAAGATGGCAGGAGTGAACAAGATAAAGGATTACAATGAAAAATTCCTGAGCCATCAGCTTGACCTTACCAAGGGGCATGAATACATGCCATACATCGTCGTCATCATCGATGAGTTCGGCGACTTGATCATGACGGCGGGAAAGGAGGTCGAGCTTCCGATTGCCCGCATTGCCCAACTGGCCCGTGCCGTGGGCATCCACATGGTAATAGCCACCCAGCGCCCGACGACCACGATCATCACGGGTAACATCAAGGCTAACTTCCCCGGGCGCATGGCCTTCCGGGTAATGGCACAGATCGACTCCCGCACCATCCTCGACACGAAAGGCGCCGACCAGTTGATTGGCCGCGGCGATATGCTTTTCCTGAATGGCGGAGAGCCCGTCCGCGTGCAGTGCGCCTTTGTTGACACGCCTGAAATCGCGAGGATCAACGACTTTGTGGCCGACCAACCCGGTCCGATAGAACCGATGGAACTCCCGGAGCCGTCGGAAGAAGGAGCTGGCGGCAATGGCGGCGGAGGAGCCAATATGAATAATGTAGATCCCTATTTCGAGGAAGCCGCCCGTGCAATCGTACTCACCCAGCAGGGCTCTACCAGCATGATCCAGCGCCGTCTGGCCATCGGCTACAACCGTGCCGGCCGATTGATGGACCAGCTGGAAGCCGCGGGAATCGTAGGATCGGCCATGGGCAGCAAGCCGCGTGATGTACTTGTACAAGACGAGAACACATTGAATGAGATATTAGCAAAACTGAAATCATGATGAAGAAATTAAGTATATTCCTGCTCCTGATGGCAGCATGCCTTACATCGGGAGCACAAAATGCCGCTTTAGCAAGAAAAGTGCTTGACAAGACCGCCGCTGTCGTCGGAAGTAAAAACGGCGCAAGTGCCGACTTCTCACTGACAAGCAAGAAATACGGAAGCATTACCGGCACCATCGCCATCAAGGGCAACATGTTCCATGCGACGACTCCCGAAGCCATTGTATGGTATAACGGCAAGACCCAATGGAGCTACATGAAGAAAACCAATGAAGTAAATGTGAACCATCCTACCGAGGCCCAGCAAATGAGGATGAACCCCTATAAGTTCATCACCCTGTATAAGACAGGCTACAATATGGGTATCACCGACAAGGGGAGTAACTACTGGATTCACCTGACTGCACAAAACAAGTCGGCAACCGTACAGGAACTCTACATCCGTATCGGCAAGAAAAGCTATAGACCAAGCCAGATTCGCATGCGACAAGGCTCGGACTGGACAGATATAAACATCTCGAATTTCAAGGCGAAGAGACTGCCGAACAGTCTGTTTACATTCAATGCCAAGGATTATCCTACTGCGGAAGTAATCGATTTAAGATAGACACACACACCTCCCACCCATGAAGAGACTGGCACTATTCAAGGAATTGCGCAGGCATCGCAAGCTCGCGGAGAAAAGAGCACTAAGCTATCAGCAGAACAGGACGGCAAAGGTGATGATCTACATCGGCTCTTCCCTCATGCTCCTGTATCTGATTTTCATCGCCATCATGCTCTCCCTTGTCGCAAACGATAGCACCAGCGTTACGCAACTGGAGTTTATCTTCGGACTGGCACCTTTCATCCTCCTCCTTGACTTCGGCTTCCGATTCATGGCGCAGCAAACGCCGGCACAGCTGGTAAAGCCTTATGTCGTGCTCCCCATCCATAAATTCGCCTGCGTCGACACATTTTTGGGAACGGCGATGCTCAACGGCAGCAACCTCATCTGGTTCACTTTGCTGATCCCATACGCACTGATGTCGCTCATATTCAGCTACCCCATCTGGACAACCCTCATGTTCCTGCTCTTCTGGTGGCTGCTCATCGTGGCCAACAGCCAATGGTATCTGATATGCCGGACCAAGATCACCGACAGCCAGCTATGGTGGCTACTGCCCGTTGCGGTATATGCCATCATGGCCGCACCCATCATATTGGATCTTGGCAAAGACAAAGGATGGGAAAAATTCTTCCACCTCTATGCCGGCATCGGCACCCTCATGGAGCGAGGGAACCCACTCCTGCTCTTGGGAGTCATCGCATTGCTCGCGACTCTCTTCCTCATCAACAGGAAGCTCCAGTATTCCCATGTCTGGAAAGAACTGGCAAAGGTCGAAGTTACCAAGCTGCACAGCGTTACCAGATTCTCATTCCTCGATCAATACGGAGAGATCGGAGAATACCTGAAACTTGAGATAAAGACTATTCTAAGGAATAAGAACCCACGGAAAAACTTTATCTCGAGTGCCGCCGCCGTTCTCTTCTTCATTTTGCTGATTGCGTTTACAGATGTGTATGACAGCGACTTCTCCTCCAATTTTTGGTGCATTTACTGCTTTGTCATCTTGGGAACCATGAACATCATCAAGGTGATGTGCAACGAGGGCAACTACATAGACGGCCTCATGGTGCACCAAGAAAACATCCTGAGCCTGCTGAAAGCTAAATACATCTTTTACAGCGCCATGCTGGTGTTTCCGTTCCTGCTGATGCTTCCGGCCGTCTTTGCCGGGAAATGGGATATCGCCATGCTGCTTTCCTACGGAGTCTTCACGGCCGGATTCCAATTCTTCATCCTCTTTCAGATGGCCGTTTACAACAAGCAGACCATGCCCCTGAACGAGAAGTTCATCGCAAAAGGAAATGTAGACAGCAATTATTTCTCCGTGGCAGCCTCTGTCTCCGCCTTCGCCATACCAATGATTCTGGTCAACATCCTACAGAATCTATTGTCCAAGGACATGTCTTATCTCATCATGTTCCTGATAGGCCTGCTCTTCATCGCGACCAGCCGACTATGGCTGCGCAACATTTACAACCGCCTGATGAAGCGCCGTTACATCAACATGGAGTCTTTCAGGGCTTCCAGATAAGGGCTTCCTCGCCCATTTCAGCCAGTAACCGGCGGATATAACTTCGCTTCCAGTCTTCCTCGTGATACTTCTTCTCATCGAAATAGAGTATGTCGAGGTCAATGCGTACGATACCTTTTCCGTGCTCGCCCTTACCACTTCCCATCGTTTTCTCTATATGCCGCAACGCCCGATTCACCTGAGTATAGTTGTGGACGCAACTCCCCACCGCTATACAATTCAGAAAATCGTCCGACTCCATGCCGATGGGCTCAGTAGAGATGACTGCCGAAAAGGTTATCCCGGGAAACAACTTGCCCAAATGAATCTTAGCCAAGTCAATGTTTGCGTCAGCGTCGATATTAGCTCCAAGAGCTATAATCAGTCTATGTTGTTTCATAGCCATGGCATTATGTGTTTAGGACAAATTTAGTAAAAATATCCAATCGCAACGCTTTTGTTTACATTTTTTAAGAAAAATAACACACCATGTAGATTCCAGAGGATTCCGGAAGCCAATGTAAAATCAGCAAGAAATGTTCTTAACGGCCCCTATCGGCGTAACCATATATTTGCTTTCGTTCGTTTCCGGGTCTTTGCATAAGACCTGAAGGGCTGCTTCCGGTTTCTCGTGAGTCGGGGGAAAGCCGTGTCTTATGTTTCACCCTGTTTTCCCTCTGATGGCAAGAAACCTGACGAAATCGGCGAGATTGTCCTACAAAATCGCCGATATTGTCCGACGAATTCGCCGATTTCGTCAGGCTCATGGTGGCTTTCCGCACAGCCCGATTCCGTCTCTGGCTCCGGAATGGCGATGCGGCATTGATGTGCGGATGTATAAAAGACTTGCATAGGATGGCCGCATACTCTCAAATTTTGGGCTAACAAGACGCCTTTCCGAGCTTTTCCAACTACATTTGCACTATTGGGAGCGGATAATCAGCACAATGAATGATCATACATGTCAAACAAGATGCATCCCTTACGGCGAAGTCCGGAACAGCACCTGGCCGTTCCCGACCTTGGGAACTGCCATATAGTCGTCCGTCGGCAACGGCACATCAATGGCTGGGCATTCGTGTTGATTGTTATTATGAGTTAAAAGTAAGCAGGTGAACAACAGCTTTTCAACATTATTAAGTAATTTTGCGACAAGAAGCTTTGTTCATGAAGAAAAAACTAACTATCGCCTTCCTGGCTGCCTGCATGTGCCTTCAGGCTCATGCCCAGATGAGATGGAACCAGGTCTACCAGACCTATATCGACCAATATAAAGACCTCGCCATCGAGGAAATGCTGAGGTATGGCATACCGGCAAGCATCACCCTGGCGCAGGGAGTCTTCGAGAGCGGAGCCGGAAAGAGCGAATTGGCCGTCAGGGGCAACAATCACTTCGGCATCAAATGCCACGATTGGACCGGGGCGACGATGTATCATGACGACGACGCAAGGGGCGAATGCTTCCGCGTCTATAACAACGCAAAGGAGAGCTACACGGACCATAGCAAATTTCTTGCCAACAACATCCGCTATCGCCGCCTCTTCTCGCTGAAGAGGACAGACTATCAAGGCTGGGCGCGAGGCCTCAAGGAGTGTGGCTATGCCACCAATCCACAGTATGCGAGCAAGCTGATCCAGCTCATTGAGCTCTATCGCCTGTATGAATATGACTACGCGAAGAGCTACGACAAGTTCATGGCAAAGCGCACGAAAGACAGCCCTCTCTCCAAGGCTCTGGGCCTGCACCCCATCTATCTGTATAACCAGAACTACTATATCTATGCCCGCGAAGGCGACACCTTTAAGGCTATAGGGAAAGAAATAGGAATCAGCTATCGCTCGATAGCCAGATATAATGAGCGCAGCCATAAAGATGTGCTCCACGAGGGAGAAATCGTCTATCTGAAAAAGAAGCAGAAGAAGGCGCCGAAAGAATTCAAGAATCATCCCCACATCGTGCAACCGGGAGAGAGCATGTATCTCATCGCACAGAAATACGGCATCCGCCTGAGCAGCCTCTACAAGATGAACAAGCTCCCGGAAGACTATGAGATTAAGGTGGGAGACCAGCTTAGAGTTCGTTAACTATTTAATATAACAAGGTATAGGCTATGAAGAAAATGATCTTAATGCTGCTCTGTCTGGCATGCGGAGCGGCAAACGCGCAAAGATTCGAGGACTATTTCATGGATAAGACCCTGCGAATCGACTATAACTTCGCGGGAAACAACCAAGGCCAGAGCATCTCGGTAGACCAGTTGAACATGTCGCCGCGATGGTACGGCAAGACCAAGAACCTTGCCGACCTTCCCGTCGAGGGTAACGGGCAGATAGCCGTGCGCGACCATAAGACACAGAAGGTGATTTACCGCAATTCCTTCTCCACCCTCTTCCAGGAATGGCTCTCCTATCCGGAGGCAGCCTCCGGCATCCGCAAATCGTTTGAGAATGTGTTTCTCGTACCGTTTCCGAAAGATACCATTGACATTACCCTCGACCTGCGGAACAACCGCCGTGAGGTCATGGCCTCGCTCACCCATCAGGTTGTGCCCACCGACATCCTGATCCGCCATATCGGCGAGAAGGATGTAACTCCCTATGTAACGCTCCAACAAGCCAAGGACACTGTCCGCTGCATTCACATCGCATTCCTTGCGGAGGGCTACCGGGAGAATGAAATGCAGACCTTCATACAAGACGCGAACATTGCCATCGAGGCTCTCTTCGATCATGAGCCATTCAAAAGCAATCGGGAAAAGTTTAATATCATCGCCGTTGAGGCACCTTCAAAGGATAGCGGAACGAGCGAACCGTCGAAAGGAATCTGGAAGAACACCGCCCTCCATTCCCACTTCGACACCTTCTATAGCGAAAGATACCTCACCACGCTGCACCTAAAAGACATGCACGACTGGCTCGCGGGCACCCCATACGAACATATTATCGTACTCGTGAACACAGAAAATTATGGCGGGGGCGGAATCCTGAACAGTTACAACCTCTCTATGACGCACCATCCGGCCTATCGTCCGGTTGTCGTGCATGAGTTCGGACACAGCTTTGGCGGACTCGGCGACGAGTATGCCTATGAGAACGAGCGGATTCCCATGTATCCGGCGGATATCGAACCCTGGGAGCCAAATCTGACCACGAAGGTAAACTTTATCAACAAATGGGAGAACCTGATCGGCAAGAAAGACAAGAAAGTGGGACTCTATGAGGGTGCCGGATATTCCCTGAAAGGTGTCTATAGAGCCTATCCCGATTGCAGGATGCGCACAAATCAGCATCCGGAGTTCTGTCCGGCCTGCCGCCAAGCCATCCAAAGGCTCATCGACTTCTACACGAAATAGGTATTGAGGAAGGCTCTGCTCATAGCTATCATTCTATGTGCCGCACTTGGACAGCTTCAAGCCCAGGCGTCAGACAGCGACAAACTGGGAATGGCACTCGAATACTTCCAGGCCGGGAAGTATCATGAATGCATGCTGCTCCTTGAAAAGCTTGACAGCCAGTATCGCCTGAATCCCCGCTTCAGGGCTTACCTGGGAGTATGCTACTACTATGGATGGGACTACGAGAAGGCCTACAGGCTGCTCGACGCACTGATGCCCGAGCTCAAGGACCTTGCCCCCCATGAGCGCTCCGTCTACTACTGGACTTGCGCCGAGAGCCACTTCAACATGAGGCAGTTTGCTGAAGCCGCCCCCTTGTATCGCAATATGCTGGAAGTTTGCCATGAGAACGAAAAGCCCGATGCCCTTTACAGGCTGGGCTACTGCCACATGTTCCAAAACGACTGGCAGCAGGCATACGATTGTTTTGACGAGGCTCTGTCTCTCTATCGCAAACACAGGGAAAAGGAGCAGGCACCACGAATTGCCCAGATAGAGAAGATGCTGGTTGGAATCAAGGGTCGCCTTCCGAAGCCAAGGCAAACGCCGGAGAATCTCAAAACGGGCTACCCTCCCCAATTCCTTGTCGTTCGAAAATCCCCGACACCATCGGCGGTAATTCCAATATCCTGCATGGAGGTGGGTGGCATCAAGATAAAGCCTGTGGTAAAGCCTTCCATAAAAAGAGATACACTAAAAGGAAAAGAGGTAAAAGACATCCATCTTGACGACATATTCAAATCTCGTGTAAAGGTCAGATAGGCCCTGATGGGTAAGAAACACTTTGAGGGAGGGGTAAAACCATCTGAGAGAGTATGGAAAAAGGCTGTCAGGAGCTTTGTCTCCAACAGCCTTTCACTATTCAAATCAATCTTCCCGTGGAGGAGCCGGCCGACCGACAGCTTTCTTAAAGGCCTGGCGATGGAATCTGTTCTCTGCCTTGATAACCTCAAGAACCTTGTTCGCCGGAATCACATTCATGAATTTAAGATGGTACTCCTGCTGAATCATTTTTATCTGAATGTCAATCTCATCCATGCGTTTCACGGCCATACTGCAAGCTTCAACATCGCTCGCATCAACATGGCGGCAACGCTTCATCTCGTGAAAACACGCCCTTTGCTTCTTCTGCATTTCCCTATAGAGGGGGAAAAACCTGCTGGCCTCAACAGGAGTAAGGGCGGCCTGCTGGGTGATATACTGTTCCATTTCGACCTCAAACTTCTTCGGGTCGAAACGATGTCCGTCTTTCCGCTGCGCATTCAGACTCAGCGCAAATGCCAAAAGCATCAATATGGTTACAACTTTCTTCAACTTCCTATACCCTAATTATTATTAATTATCTGTAAGAGATGCGTAGATAGCCTCATTGTCCATCATGACATAATCGGCCATTTCATCCATCGTGTTGTCAACATTCTCAATGGAAGTACTGGCAAATGATGCCTGCCGGGGCTCGGAAGGCCCAAAATAGACACCAATACTGAAAACTGCGGCACAGATACAGGCAGCGGCAAGCATCGATGCCCGATGACGACGCCACCATGGACGCATGGAAACCACCTTGGTTTCCTGCGCCGGCAACTGAGCCATCAGCCGCTCTGTCAGGTCCTCAAAATAGCCTTCCGGCACTCGGAAAGGGACTTTGTTGCCAAAGTTTTGCCTCAATATCCGTTCATCCTTGTCTGTGTTCATTTGTTTCATTTTATCTATTTGATGCCATCGAATCGAAAAGGTTTAATCCTTATGCTTAAAATATTCAGAAATCTTCTGTACTGCTATATGGTAACTTGCCTTCAGCGAGCCTTCCGAAGTATTAAGAATCTTACTTATCTCGGAATACTTCATTTCCTCATAATACCGCAAATTGAAGACCATGCGCTGAACATCGGGAAGACGGGCTATGGCCTCCTGCAACTGTGCCTGCGTCTCGTCTCCGTCAAAATACTCATCCGCCATCAGGCTGGCAGCAACTCCTTGGTCGCCATCTGTACTGATTTTATTAGCAGCCTTCTGCTTTCTCAAGAAATCTAAAGACTCGTTGATAGCTATTCGATAGAGCCAAGTGGAAATCTTCGCGTCCCCCTTGAATCCGCCCAAATTAACCCATGCCTTGACAAAAGTGTTCTGAAGGACATCATTCGCATCCTCATGAACAAGCACGAAATGACGAATTTTCCAATACAAAGGTTCGCTGTATTGGCGCGCCAGCATCTCGAATCCCTGTCGTAAGGTTGCGGGATCTTTCAGCAGGAGCATAATCTGATCGTCGCCCGCACTCATCTGTAATTCGCAAAATATCGATAAATCACCTTGTCATAGCCATAAACATCGCTGAATTCCTCGATTTCTCCATCCGCACCTGGATAGAGCGTGTAGTATGTTATGAAAACAGGAACCTGCGGTTCTACCGAAACTGAGCCTATGAGCCTGCGCCTCTCCAGAGTGTCGGGCTTAACTTTATCCTTTCTCCCATTCATGCCTAAACCGCCAACATCCGCATGCATCGAATAATGGATGCGGTCGATCGTTTTCTCATCCTTGTCGCCGAGAAGGAAGACTGCTAAGTCAAACGGTCGTTCTACACGAATACAGCCATGCGAGACTCCTCTGTCTTCGCGGGAAAACACCCCTTTGGAGGATGTATCATGAAGAAATATGGAGAAGCCGTTATCAAAGCGGAAGATGATTCGGCCTAATGAATTGCCGTCTCCACCCTCTTGGATAACCAGAAAATTCCGATCCTCCAAAACGGTCCGCGATATCCGGTTCGGAGAAACAATCTTGCCCGTCCGCCTGTCTCTGACAAAATAACGATGACGGGCAAAATAACTACTGTCGCCAGCATGATTGATAATACTTTTTTCAATGATGCTCCGCGGAATGATCCATTGTGGGTTGATATCCATCCGTTTGATGCGGCTGGTCAATAAAGGGGTCTTTGTCTCCTGGGTACCACAGCCAATCCTCATGCCCAAAACGGAATTTCCGTCCACGGCCTTGAGCCTGAACGAGGGTATGTTTACCAAGACATACTTGGCATATTGCTGCGGATATTCGTTCAATCGCCATCTGCAACGCTCCATGTTCACCATGATCTTAGGCTTTTCCGCTGCGTTGGTTGCCACATCATTGAGCCTTGCAAGAAGTCTGTTATACAATGGGCTCTGGGGCTGAATTGCATGCAGGAACTCGGAGACGCTGTCATTATAGACCTTTCTGAGAGCACCGTCAAAGAAAGAAGTATTCGGATGCTGCATGGGAATGGCAAACAGGCCACGATAAGAAACCCTAACACTATCGCTGTCATGTATATCCAACTTGTTGAAAATATACTTGGGATTGATGAAGCCGAACCTCTGTCCTGTGGCATAACGAAGATATGCCTTTGTCAGATTGTATTCCAAACGACCCAAAACTTTATTAATCTTGTTATCCAATGTGTCAAAATCCAAATTGCGAAACCGCCGCAAGTCATCCTTTATTCTCTGAACTTTGAACTTAGATTTGGAGAATCCCAATTCTTCTATCCTATCAAGAAAGGAAAGCAGGGTGTCGACCCTGTCATCTACGCCCATGCGGTTAATCCACAACCATGGCTTTTTGCGGAGATAATAGCTTCGAGTCCTGAAGTCGGCAGTAAGACTATCTCCATCAGAATGTATCTGATGATTGATTTCCTCTTGAATCCTTGTCGAGCTCAATCTATATTCTGACACCACCATATCGGAATAACTGTCAAGCGTGAGGCCTTGATAAGGATGGCTGGCACGATCGTGGCATGAGACGAAAACGACTGCCACGACAAGTATGGGCAAAAAGGACTTCGATAATTTCAAGGTATTAGCGGATAGATACCTTACGGACCACCTTGCCTACTTTCACGATGTAACAGCCCTTAGGCAGGCTCAAGTCATAATTTCTCTCGTCCCCATCGACTCTCACGCTCATCACATTGACCCCCGCAACATTATAAATCTGAAGCATCTGGCCATTGGCACCACTAACTTTCAACACAGAACCGACCAAGGTTATCGTAATAGTATTAAAATCATTGTCAACTATTTCGATAGCTTGAATGGCATATACCTCTGTAGGATGCCCCATTAAGAATATCACAGAGAAAAGAATAGAAAGTATATATTTTGCCATATGCGCACATAATTAATATTGCAAAAATAAAGAATAATTCCAAAACTGATCCTTTAGCCTACGCATTTTATTGCATTTTTAGAGTTATTTAACATCAAAACTCTTTCCCTCGCAAGCCAGATAAGCATCGGGAAACAGAGCTTTTGCCTCATTTAGAATCTGGTCTTCGTCATCGTATCTTGCACTAAAATGCCCTAAGAGCAACTGTCCGACATGGGCATCCCGTGCAACCATTGCCGCTTGTTCCGCGGTACTATGATAATAAAGCCTGGCCCTCTCTGCGCAAGCCTTGCCATAGGTGCTCTCGTGATAGAGCAAGTTAACGCCTTCTACCAATTTATGTAACGACGGGATATAGCGCGTATCACTACAATAGGCATAACTGCGGGACGGGTTCGGGTCAGCCGTCAGGCGGCTATTGGGTATAATCCGGCCATCAGGAGCTGTCCAATCCATCCCGTTTTTTATATTATCTATCTGACTAACGGGAATCTCATAGCAGTCTATCATATCGCGGAGGATATGCCTACGGCCCGGCTTTTCACGGAAAAGGAACCCGCAACACGGCACCCGGTGCAGAAGAGGGATTGTCTCTACGGTAAGGCTTTTATCATCGTAAATCACCTGATTCTTTGTCGTATCAACAGCATGGAATGCCACCTCGAATTCAAGACCATGACAAAACATTTCCATCTGAGCATGCAACATCGGTTCTAACTCCTTGGGGGCATAGACATGGAGAGGGGTTGCACGCCCCAACATGCCAAATGTAGAAATCAAACCTATCAGCCCGAAGCAGTGATCGCCATGGAGATGAGAAATAAACACACAGCCGACTTTAGTAAAACGGAGTCGCGTTTTGCGCAGCTGGATTTGAGTTCCCTCTCCGCAATCTACCATAAAGAGCTTATTCCGAAGTTCCACAACCTGCGAGGATGAGAAATGTTTTAAAGTCGGCAAAGCGCTTCCGCAGCCGAGAATATGTACCTTAAACGGTTCCATTATCAAAGTCCGGGCATTTTATTTTTGTCGCTTGAATGTGAAGATTCCCTGCTTATTTTCCAAATAAAGACTATCGGCACCCAGTCCGTCTATTTGGAAAGTATCTTTATTCAGCAACAATTGACCATTATAAATCTTCCAAGAGACCCATGGATTCGTCTCTGCCTTAATGTTGGATTTAACGATTCCTCCCTCCTGAATTTCAAAGTTTTTGTCTATGCTCATCCACTTTCCCTGTAAGGTTGTAAGATTAATCACCTTGCTGGCAATGTGTTCCTTCTCTTCATTTACATACCCGACAACGGCAAGACGGTCGCCGGCAAGCAGACCGCCGACCACGAGGCTTTCCTCCGAACCTTCATCCAGCACCTCGTAAGTAAGGGTATCACCACCATCGGTAAGCAATTCCAGAGAATGCATGGATGTGCCCTCACCACATACGCCATAGACTGTACTATCCGGAAAAGCATCTTCTTCCATGGCGATACTGTCCGTTTCCGTTGCCTGATTATTAGTCTTGTTACCAAAACAACTTGCAAATAGCACCACGACTGTCATAAAGACAACTATATATCCGACCTTCCTCATAATTAATATCTATTTCTTTTCCATTTGTTTTGCTTCATTCCAAAGTTCATCCATATCGCCTAATGTTATATCTTTCAATGCTTTACCCATATCTTTCGATTTCTTTTCGACATAGTTGAAACGACGGATGAATTTCTGATTCGTATGCTCCAGCGCATTATCCGGATTCAGATGATATAACCTCGCGGCATTAATGACGCTGAAGATAAAGTCTCCCAACTCCTTTGTTGAATTTTCTTTGTCTTCCTTTTTAAGTTCAGCTTCTAGTTCCGAAAGCTCTTCCTTCACCTTATCCCATACATCTTCTTTCTTCTCCCAGTCAAAACCCACATTACGGGCTTTATCCTGTATGCGATAAGCCTTTATCAGAGAAGGCAGAGAATCGGGAACACCGGAGAGGACGGATCTGTTTCCGTCCTTTTCTTTCTGCTTGATCTGCTCCCATGTTGCCTCGACGCCAGTCGCATCGCGAGGCCTCTCCTGCAAATCCGCTTTTGGGGCCTCGGGCCATCCCGCCCAGTCTATAAACGGATGGCGAAACATGAGCTTCCGGGCTTCATGATCGCAGACATCGGCTATATCGAATTCTTTCTTTTCGTCTCCAAGAATAGAATAGAACATCACATGCTCCATCACATCCCCCAATTCCTTCATCACTTCATGTAAATCATGCTTCATGAGGGCGTCTGCTAATTCAAAAACCTCCTCTATCGTATTAGGGCGAAGACTCTCGAAAGTCTGTTTCCTGTCCCAAGGACACTCCTTGCGCAATCGGTGCTGGACATCAAGCAGGCGGCCAAAAGCTGCCAGTTTTTCCTCTCTTGTGTGCATAACAGCATTTTATTTATTGCAAAAATAATCATTTTCCACGAAAAATTAGTAACTTTGCACTGTTTTTTATAAAATAGAAACCCAATAGGAAAGATAACAGATTTTCACATATATGGAATTAGCGAGTAAATATGATCCCAAAGAGGTAGAGTCAAAATGGTATCAATATTGGCTTGACAATAAGCTTTTCAGTAGCAAGCCTGATGACCGTGAGCCGTATACAATAGTTATTCCGCCCCCTAATGTAACTGGTGTCCTGCACATGGGACATATGCTCAACAATACCATTCAGGACATCCTTGTCCGTCGCGCCCGGATGGAAGGCAAGAACGCATGCTGGGTTCCAGGCACCGACCATGCCTCCATTGCTACCGAGGCAAAAGTCGTGAACAGACTTGCGAAGCAAGGAATCAGGAAAACCGACCTTACGCGCGATGAGTTTCTCAAACACGCATGGGACTGGACCCATGAGCACGGAGGCATTATCTTGAAGCAGTTGCGTAAGCTCGGCGCGAGCTGCGACTGGGATCGCACGGCGTTTACCATGGATGAAACTCGTAGCAAGAGCGTCATCAAGGTATTCTGCGACTTATATAACAAGGGCTATATCTATCGTAGCGTGCGAATGGTAAACTGGGATCCTATGGCTCAGACCGCACTCTCGGACGAAGAGGTGATCTATAAAGAGGAACATTCCAAGCTGTTCTATCTGAAATATCGCGTTGTCGAGGACGACTGTACGCAGACGGACGAGGGCAACATCATGCACAAAGACGAAAAAGGCTATTACGCCGTCGTTGCCACCACACGCCCTGAGACCATCATGGGAGACACCGCCATGTGCATCAATCCCAAGGATATCAAGAACACATGGCTTAAGGGAAAGCATGTCATCGTGCCTCTCGTCGGTCGTGAGATCCCCGTTATCGAGGACGATTATGTAGATATTGCGTTCGGTACGGGCTGCCTGAAGGTTACTCCTGCTCACGATGTCAACGACCATACCTTGGGTCTGAAACACGGATTGGCAACCATTGACATCTTTAATGACAATGGCACTATCAGCGAGGCGGCAGGACTTTATGTGGGGCAAGACCGCATGGAAGTGCGCGAACAGATATCCCAAGACCTCAAGGCAGCCGGATTGATGGAGAAGGTGGAGGACTACGACAACAAGGTGGGATTCTCCGAGCGCACCAATGTGCCCATCGAGCCCAAGCTTTCCACCCAATGGTTCCTGAAGATGCAGCACTTTGCCGATATTGCGCTGACGCCTGTCATGGACGACGAAATCGAATTCTACCCCAAGAAATACAAGAATACTTACCGCCATTGGCTGGAAAACATCAAGGACTGGTGCATCAGTCGACAGCTCTGGTGGGGGCATCGTATACCCGCCTACTACTTCAAAGATGCCGACGGAAAGAATGCCTGCATAGTGGCCGAGACGGCAGAAGAGGCCCTGAAGGAGGCACAACGGCAGAACCCCAAGCTGAAAGCAGAAGACCTGGAACAGGAAAGCGACTGTCTGGACACATGGTTCTCCTCGTGGCTGTGGCCGATTTCCGTGTTCGACGGCATCAACCATCCCGACAATGCGGACATCAAATACTATTATCCGACCTCTGACTTGGTAACCGGACCGGACATTATCTTCTTCTGGGTGGCCCGCATGATCATGGCCGGATATGAGTATAAAGGCACCTTCCCGTTCAAGCATGTCTACTTCACGGGCATCGTGCGCGACAAGCTCGGACGCAAGATGAGCAAGAGTCTGGGCAACTCCCCCGACCCTATCGAGCTCATCGAGAGATTTGGAGCCGACGGTGTGCGCATGGGAATGATGCTGAGCGCGCCGGCCGGCAACGACATACTTTTTGACGAGAGCCTGTGTGAGCAAGGGCGAAACTTCAACAATAAGATTTGGAATGCCTTCCGGCTTGTCCAGGGATGGCAGACGACTGCCACCGGGCAGCCGGCCACCAGCAAGATTGCCGTCGGCTGGTTTGAGGCCAAACTGAAGGAAACCAACGAGATAATGGATGAACAATTTAAGCAATATCGCATCTCCGAGGCGCTGATGACGGTATATCGGCTCTTCTGGGACGAGTTCTCCAGCTGGTATCTTGAGATGATCAAGCCGGAATACGGCAAGCCCATCGACCTGCAGACCTATGACGCCACCCTGCGCTTCTTCGACGCATTGCTCAAGATGCTGCATCCGTTCATGCCGTTCATCACAGAGGAACTGTGGCAGCACATCTACGACCGGAAGAACGGCGAAAGCATCATGAGCGCCACACTGACCCTTGACGCGCCCACGGAGGCCGACAAGAGGCTCTGTCAAGACATTGAGACCGTCAAGCAGGTAATAGGCGGCGTCCGCATGGTGCGCAACCAGAAGAATATCGGCCCGAAAGAACCGCTTGCCCTACAGGCCGTCGGCGAAAACGCCGTGGAGGTCTACGAGAGCGTCATCACCAAGATGGCGAACCTCAAATCCATAGAAGTTGTCAGCGAGAAAACTGCCGATGCCAGTGCCTTCATGGTGGGCACTTACGAATATGCGGTGCCTGTCGGCGCCCTGATTGATGTAGAGGCTGAGCTCCAGAGACAGCAGAAGGAGCTGGAGCACCTCGAAGGCTTCCTTACCGGTATCAAGAAAAAGCTGGCCAATGAGAATTTCGTTGCCCATGCACCCGAGGCCGTGGTGGCACGCGAGCGCAAGAAACAGGCCGACTCCGAAGAAAAAATCGCGGCCCTGAGGCAGTCGATAGCAGAACTTCAAAAGAAATAGCAGGATGAAGACTCGTTGTTTCGGGCCATTGTTGGCAATACTCTCTATCCTGTCATTTGCGGCGTGCAAAGATGACAACGGCGGTTCGGTGGCCCCCACCATGGCAGAGAAGACGATTTTCTTCTATATGCCGTGGACGGACAGCGAAACCTCTACGGAGAATAGCCTGTATTCCAATTTCCTGACCAACATCGCCGATGTGGAGAGCGGCATCATCGCCCAGAAGGGCCTGGGGCAAAACCGGGTACTGGTGTTCATCTCCCCATCGCCCACCTACTCCGCCCTCTTAGAAATCAAATATACGGGAGGACGGTGCGTCAGGGACACCCTCAAGCGATATGGCAACCTCGACTATACGACGCCCGAAGGAATCGCGGCCATTCTGAATGATGTGAAATCGAACGCCACAGCACACCAATACGACATGATTATCGGGTCGCATGGCAACGGATGGATTCCCAAGGGCGTGGACAACTATTATCGTACCCGGGCCTTCGGCGGGTCTACCCTCCGCTACCAGACAAACATCACCGATCTGGCAGCAGGCATTTCACGGGCGGGCATGCACATGCAGTTCATCTGCTTCGACGACTGCTACCTGGCTCAGGTGGAGGTTGCCTACGACCTTAGGAATGCAGCCGACTACCTGATAGCATCGACAAGCGAGGTTCTTGCTGACGGCATTCCCTACAACAAGGTGTGGAAATACATCACCCCGGTAACTCCCGACTACAAGAAAATCTGCGAAACATTCTATCAGCACTATATATCGCAAACCTATCCCTATGGGACTTTGTCGGCCATCAGGTGCTCTGAGATGGAGAACATGGCAGCTCTCATGAGAAACCTGAACGCCAACCACACCTTCGATGCCGGCAAACTCGGCGACCTGCAGAAACTGGACGGATATGGGCAGACGGCATTCTTTGATTTCGCCGATTATGTGAAAAAACTCTGCGGGGGCACCCCGCCCCCGGAATTCGCCGCCGCCATTGGCCGACTGGTGCCCTATTACAGCTACACACCGAAAATCTATACCTCTCTGAATGCTTATAATGGCGGCTTCAACACAGTGCCCGTAAACACTTTTTCGGGAATTACCATCTCCGATCCGACGGACAACACTTATCTTGTGGGCTACAAGACGCAGACCAATTGGTGGAAGGCAACGCACTAAGCAGCACCTTCCCGGTAAAGGCGAGACTTTTACAAGCGTAATTACAAACAGCGTGTAACAGGATTACTAACTATTAGTAACGGCATTACAAACGGCTGGTAACAAGATTACCAACCGCTGGTAACTTCATGGAAAAGGTTCTGTGCAACTCCGGAACACCGTTATTCTTACCCCATGATGCTCTCTATATTCGCCAAAGAAGAGGTTTTCGGTGTTGCCGAACCTTACGAAGGTGTCCTGCACAGCTTGCCCCAACTACCCCATGAGCTTGCAGACACCCTTACTAAAGCGATGATACGAGTTTTTTCCTTCAAGGCATTCCTCGACTTTTTGCCGCAGAAACGCCATGTCTTTGCCCTTCACATTTATAAGTTGATGCATGAAATCCTCACGAAGAGGACACCTCCGGTTAGATTAAAACTTGCGAGAATGTGGCACATTCCAATAATTAAGATTCATTTGTGTATTTACTTTACCGTGATTTATGCTTTGCTCGCATGATATGCCTGATAGTTCTTAAGGGCGCATAGAATATCATCCGAGGACCCGCCCAACGCATGACGGCTCTGATTTTCTCCCCCTTGTCAGATGCATAGCAATGAATAGGGCAGCCAAGGCATGTAGGTTTCTCCTCGCCCCAGCGGCAATGCGCAAGCCGACTGGCACAATATTCTATAAGTTCCTGATACTCCCGTGGAATCACCTTCTGCTTTAAGTGATGCTTACAATAAAGCACTATCATCAGAGCCACGGTCGACTTTTCTTTCTCTATCCGCTTCCCCATGCCAAATCATCCTCCTGGCTTCTGGAGACAAGCGGCAAGCCACCTGCGCAGACCATCAGGCAGCTGATAATTAGGCTTGTATTCTTTGAATATCCAGACCATTCTGATTCTGCGGCTTGCTGTTATTTATCCCTGTGAATGACGGTTCCATTGGCCTGGTGGGTAGCCAACACAAGCACCTCGGCTATCTGCACATGCTCGGGAGCACTTGCGACATAGAAAGCCACATCGCCTATATCGTCGCCCGTCAGAGGCCTGATGCCTTCATATACATGGCCGGCACGCTCGGCATTGCCATGGAAACGCACATTCGAGAAGTTGGTCTCCACCAAGCCGGGCTTAATGTCGGTAACACGGACGCGCGTCCGCGACACATCAATGCGGAGGCCGTCGGTAATGGCCTTCACGGCCGCCTTCGTGGCACAATACACCCCGCCGCCGGCATAGGCGGCATCTCCCGCCACGCTACCGATATTGATGACATGGCCTTGATTGCGCTCCACCATTCCCGGAACGATAAGGCGGGTCATGGTGAGCAGACCCTTGATGTTCGTGTCTATCATCTCGTCCCAATCCTGGTAACTGCCCTCGTACTCCGGTTCAAGGCCTCGGGCAAGGCCGGCATTATTGATGAGCACATCTATATCGCGCCATTCTGCAGGGATGCTCCCTACGGTCCTCATGGCAGCTTCACGGTCTCTGACATCGAAGGCCAGCGTGAGCACTTTTGCTCCGAGCTGCTCCAATCCGGGCTTGAGCCGTTCCAATTTCCGTTCGTTGCGCGCCGTTACGATGAGGTCATATCCTCCCCGGGCAAATCTCTTTGCGCACCCCAGGCCTATGCCGCTGGTAGCACCTGTAATCAAAGCTATCATAATCTATCAAGTTTGGATGCAAAAGTATAAAAAATAAATAAGATTTTAATACAGAAAACAGAAAAAAGCCTTCGATTTGAATCGAAGGCTTGCGGTGCGTACGAGACTCGGACTCGTGACCTCCTGCGTGACAGGCAGGCATTCTAACCAACTGAACTAACGCACCTTGCGTTCATGCCTTTCCTCAATTGCGTGTGCAAAGGTAAGGATATTTTTTTGTTCCTCCAAATGTTAGGTATACTTTTTTTAGATAAAAATCTATCATTTAAGTTCAAATGGCTGGCTCTCAATAACCTGATGAGTTATGAAATGCAATAGGTAATGATCTGGCGACCTATCTTCAGCAGTGACATACAACGCCTCGCATCACTCGAATAACCTGCTGCAAAGATAAGGATATTTCGTGAGAAAAAAAGAATTTTCTCCAAACTATTTTCATGAAGCCGTCCGTTGGGGCGGCTTTTTGTTTTCCGTGTTTTCCATTCCTATGATAAAACGCAATCCCTGGGGACTGCGTTTTATGTTTTCGTCTGCTTCTCTGCCTATGGGAAAGTCTATGAGCGTTCCCACCGTGCAGGAGTTACGCCCTATCGGGCTTCACCGCCTGCCTGTGGTCTGTCGCCCCTTTCAGGGCTTACCCTTGCGAACTTTTCCTCTCGCAGGTGCGTAGCGGGCGCAGGGATTATTCCATCTTCGTCATCGCGTCGTTGTAACTCAAGGTTAAGGTGTACTCCTTGCCGTTTTCACCCACTATGCGACCGTTCTCTAACTTGATGTTGAGGGTTCCGTCGATGTCGCCCGCCACGGTAAGGGTGCCGGTTTCAAAGAGAATAGGCCCTTCGTGGGTGCCACAGGCGCAGATGAGTCGATTGCCCTTTGAGTCATGGTAAGTTATCTGCCAATGACCCATGGTGAGCGCTTCTTCCTGTTTGGTCAGGTCGGTGGCGTGGCCGATGTGCGCCTTTGTGTCCAGCCAAAGCTCCACCCTTTCCTTATGGTCGTCCGAGAGGAAGAGCTGAATCCAATAATCGTCATAGCCCACGTGCTTATATTGGGCCGTGTGGATGGTTTTCTCTTTGCCGTCGATGGTCACGGTACCGGCCTTGGGTGCGGGCAGAGGCACATTTTTATTCGTCACCGGCCCGTTATAGTTCAGGGCGATGGCGTATGTCTTGCCGTCGGTACCCACTATGCTCCCGTTCTCGAGCTTGATGTCGAGGGTGCCCGCGCCTATGAAGTCGCCCGTAGCGGTGAGGGTTCCGGCTTCGAAGAGTTTGGGGTAGTGGTAGCTGCCGGAAGCATGAATGAGGTCTTTGTTGTTGGAATCGGTGTAATCTATCTTCCAATAAAACCCATCCCTGTGCCACTCTTCAATTTCGGACAAGTTGATGGAGTTGCCCTTCATGTGCAGGTCTTTGTTCAGTTCAAACTTCACCCTTCCTTTACGGTCGTTGGCGAAGTAGAGATAGAGATAGTAGTTGCCATCGCTCTCTTTCAGGTATTCGGCCGTGCGTATGGGTGTGTTCACCCCGTTGACGGTCAGTGTGCCCTTGGGTTCGGGCAGAGGAGTCGGGTCGTCGCCGCCACCACTGTCTTTCGAGCAGGCGGTGAACGCCGCGCTCATCATCACTGTTGCTGCGAGGGCAAGAGCCTTGCTTGCCACTTTCGCAAAGAAATTATAGCGTTTCATAATACTCTTAAAAGTGCCCCCCTGCTAAAACTCCTTTTGGAGCAACGCCGTGTCGGGGGCTCGGGCGTTGGGTTGTTATGAATGGGCTGTTACTTCACGGGGTGACGCTCCGGATCGCTGCCTACGACCATGACGTATTTCTGTCCGTTGGCACTCTTCTGGAGGTAGCAGTGGGTGAGTACGGTCTTGCCGCCCGACCTGGTGATGAGGTCGGCCTTGATGGTGTACTTGATGGTCTTGTAGGGCCAGACTTTCTCCTTTATTTCCTGCCACTTGCCGCTGTGGTAGACCACCTTGACGAACTCGTCGCCGCGGTGTCCTGCCAGTTCGCGCCCGGCGGCATCGCCCTTGGCCTTGAGTTCGCCCGATACGCTCACGCCCTTGGGCATCGGCACGGCAGGAACATTGCCCATGCGCACGGCTCCCATGATCTTGCCGACCACTCCGTCGGCCGTCCAGCGCGTATAGAGCATCGTGGCCTTGCGCGCCTTGGGGTCTGAGGCCTCGCGCTCATTCCAGTCTTTGTGCTGGACGAGTATCTGGGTGTAGAGTTCCGTGCCCATCAGATAGTATTTGGCGCGGAGCGAGGGATCTTTCTGGCAGAAGGCGTCGTTCGCCTCCACCTTGTTGAAGCAGTCGATGACGCGGTCGGCAATGAGGTCGAAGTCTACCACATTGAGGGCCATGTTGAACATGATGCGTTCGCGGGCGAAGCGCAGCTTTTCGTATTCCATTGCCGGCAGCACGATGCCGAGGTTGGCGTCGAGTATGCCCTTGTAGTCGTTGCAGGTCTCGGGTTTGATTTCCATGCCCGACTTCATGATCGGACTGAGGCATACCAGCAGTTCGGCGAGTTTCTGCACGGCGATATCGCTGTTGGGGTCGGCGAAGAAAGCTGCCGCGAAGGGATAGCGGAAGGCGTCATCGCGATAGATGCCCATCTTCTCGCCTGCCGGGGTGAGGAGTTCGGGCTCGTTCTTCTCGTCGTAGATGAAAGGCGGGAAGTAAACGCTGGTTCCCGGCCTCTGGCTGAGCACCTCGCGTAGCATGTCGTCGAGCACATGATGCCCGATGAGGATATCGTCGCCCAGCCCATACATTCTGGGATACTTGTAGTAGGGCTGCAGCGGGAAGTACTTCGGGTCGAGGTGCTCGTAGGCGGCGTGTATCTGGGCAAAGGAGCGGGTGGAGCGCCTCCACACATCGTCGTTCGACGCGTCGGGATCGGCCTCCAAGGCCCCTGCCGAGGGCTTGAAGTTCTGCAGGTAGAGCGTTTCTAAGCTACTGCCCTTGCCGTTTCCGTTTCCGGAAGCTGATGAGACGGGCAGCCCCGTCTTCTCGCCTACCTTTCCCGCAGCCTTGTCCTTGATCTTTTTCGTGCTGTTCTTGACGGCCTTGGTAGCGGCTTTCTCCGTCTGATACATACCGTTTACAACGGCGTTATGGGCTGAGCTTTCTACTTTGTTCTCCACTACCCGCTCCGCGTTTTTCTTCACCTTCTTGATGAGTTTACCGAACTGTGCCTCGGCGGGTGTGGTGAGTGCAAATGCCAGCACGATGGCTGCCGACAATGCGATGTTTCTGTTCGGTTTCATTGTGTAGGGAAAAGCCCTTCTCGGCCCCTCCTTGCGGAAGAGGGAACGCCTTGCGGGGTACGCGGGCTTGCCAGTATTAAGTTTCCTCGATTTGATTTCAAATTCAATCATAGTTGTTCTTTGTTTAATTGGTTCATAAAAACGGTTGTTAAATAAGTGCCTTTGCCGTAACTCCGTTGCGACAAAAGGCGTTGTTTTGTTGCTTTGCCTGTTGCGTTTCCGAGCCCTCGATGGCCGATGCTTTTATCTCCCCTCCCGCCGCTCTGTGGGCGAGAGGGAGAGGTTTTTTATCGCGTCATGCCCGTTTCGGGCAAGGCAAATTCTATGGGCGGACGGGCCGAACCGAGTACCCGGCGAAGCGGGAGTAGGCGCTCCGGCCGTGCTTGACTGATTCGAAGTAGAAGCCGCGGGCGAAGTCGTTGTGCTCCGTGTCGGGCGAACTCGACCAGTAGTCGCCCTCGTAGCCGTCACTGAAGAGCTTGGAACCGTCGCGGAAGCCGGCGGCAGGCAGGAAGATGGAGTTGCGGTTCGGGCCTGTCACTTTGTAGCCGTTCACGCCATCCTGCGTCGTCCAGGTCCAGGCGCAGTGGTCGATTAGTTCCTTGATTTCGACTGCGGTCGGCATGCGCCACGGAGTACCGAGCTTCCGGGTGGCGGCGTCGTCGGCCGCTTCGAGGGTGGTCTTGTTGTCGC
>CAUULA010000031.1:0-24513 GCA_963545855.1 uncultured Prevotella sp. | reverse complement strand
ACTCGACTAGTCGTCGGCAGCGTCAGATGTGTATAAGAGACAGCCGTATATCCTGCCCAAATTAAGGGTAAACTTATAAGTTATGAAGGTTCTACAGGTAATAACCTCCCTTGCCATGGGAGGTGCAGAGACATTGCTGGTTAATTTGATACCAAGATTACAGGCGATGGGGCATACTGTGGATTTGGCAGTTTTCAACGGGGAGGAAACTCCCTTGATGGAAAGGCTGCGGATAGAGAATCCGACGATAAAGATATACAAACTTGGCCATGGGTATTATAATCCGCTATATATATTGAAGTTAAGCCGTATTATGCGCCACTATGACATTGTTCATACGCATAATTCCTCGCCACAGCTATTTGTGGCCATTGCAAAAGTGTTATGCTCGGTGGGGCTTGTTTCCACCGAGCATACCACTTCCAACCGCAAACGCGCTTGGAAGTGGTATGCTCCGATAGAAAGCTGGATGTACGGGCAATATGATCATATCATTTGTATCAGTAAGATTGCGGAACAAAAGCTTCGTGAATATATGGGGGGAAACTGGCAGGACGAGACTTCTGATAAATACAAGTGTATATCGACGGTTAATAACGGTGTGGATGTTGCGGCCATTCATGATGCCTGTGCTGAGGGAGAACTTTTACGCTTGAAAGAGGGGAGGATGGCCATTCTTATGGTGGCTGGCTTCCGGGAGGCCAAAGACCAGGATACACTCATAAGGGCCTTGAACTTTTTGGGTATGGAGAGGTTTGAGGTGTGGTTTGCGGGTGTCGGTGACAGGCTGGAGACCGTCAAGGCTTTGGCCGTACAATCAGGTGTTGTCGACAGGGTTAGGTTTTTAGGAATGCGCACGGATATTCCCCGTGTGTTAAAGGCTGCCGATATTATTGTAATGTCCTCTCATTGGGAGGGGCTTTCGCTATCAAACATAGAAGGAATGGCTTCTGAAAGACCTTTTGTCGCAAGCGACGTGAATGGGTTGAGGGAGGTTACAAAGGGATATGGTATTCTCTTCCCGCATCAGGATGCACGGGCTTTGGCGGGCATCATAAACCAGTTGCATGATAACCCCGTATATTATAATAAGGTGGCAGAAGCATGTTATCTTCGTGCTCTGCAATACGATATTAATAAGATGGTGGAAGGGTATGAGCAGGTATACGACTCGTTGTTGGATAAATTGTAACTCTCTCAGTTTCAGGAGAATAAAACCGTGTTTGTAAAAGACGGCTTTTTACTTTTTCGTTGTTATGCACCATTTATATTTGTGAACAAGTTGAAAAATATAAATAAAAAGAAATTAATACGCGTTACAACTGCAGATATTTCTTTGGATGGTCTGCTGAAGGGACAATTAAAATATCTGAACCAATATTTTGAAGTTGTTGGGTTGTCTTCTGATACGGGCAGTTTAAAGCAAGTTGAAGAACGAGAGGGAATACGCACTATCGCAGTTCCCATGCATCGGGAGATTTCTTTGAAAAACGATGTACTTTGTTTGATTCGGCTAATCCAAGTATTTAGGAGGGAAAAGCCGTTTGTCGTCCACTCCAATACGCCAAAAGGCAGCTTCCTTTCAATGTTGGCTGCCAAGCTATGCGGGGTTTCCCATCGTATTTACACAGTAACAGGACTTCGATACCAGGGAACAACAGGCTTGCTTCGTTTGATATTGAAAATGGTGGAACGGCTCACTTGCTATTGTGCGAATAAGGTTGTTCCTGAGGGAAATGGTGTTTTGCATACTTTGAAAGTGGACAAAATAACATCTAAACCACTATCTGTATTGCATCATGGCAATATAAATGGAATTGACATATCTTATTTCTCACGAGAAGAAACTGTTAGAAAACTGATAGAAGAAAATATAGAGCTTAAAGCGAATCCTATATCGAAAGTAGACGGAAAGTCGTATATAAGGACAATGATAGGTTTTTCCGATATGGATTTTGTATTTATATTCATTGGACGAATCGTTCGTGATAAAGGTATAGTGGAATTAGTTCATGCCTTAGAACAGTTAGTAGCTCTCAAAATGAAACTAAGACCGAAATTACTTTTGGTGGGGCGTTTTGAATCTGCATTGGATCCCTTACCAGAAAATATAATGAAATTTCTAAAAGAGAATGAGGATGTAAAATTTGTTGGTTATCAGAAGGATGTTAGACCTTATCTGTTGGCAGCAGACGCATTGGTTTTTCCCAGTTATAGAGAGGGGTTCCCCAATGTACCCATCCAAGCTGGGGCAATGGACTTGGCAAGTATCGTAACTGATATCAACGGGTGTAATGAGATAGTTATAGAAGGCGTAAATGGGAAAATTATTCAGGCACCATTAGATAGAAATGGTAATCCTGTCTATAGTGAAGATATGGAGAATGCCTTATACAATGTCATGAAATGGATGTTAGGACATCATGAAGAAGTTACAAGAATGTCTCGAAATTGCAGAAAGCTCATCACATCAAGATATGACCAGAAAGATGTATGGAATTCACTTTTGAAAATGTATAAATCATTAGACAATGAATAAGTGTGATATAATAGTAACATATTGCTGGAATCGTGTAGGTTACAATATCATTAGAAGCCTCTATGATAAGGGGGTGAAAGTGGTAGTGGGCGACATCTCTAAATGGAATATATGCAGTATGTCCAAATATAGCATTGATAGTTTCACATACTCGGATCCTAAAAATGATGAAAAAGGCTTTATAAAAGATATCAAGAATGCATTAAATAAATACAATCCAAAGGTTTTAATGCCAACTCATGATGAAGCTTTGATAATAGCAAAACACATTGAGGAACTGCCTGATAATATTGTCTATGCGATGGAATCTTATGAGACGCAATATAAACTCTCTGATAAATATCAGGCAACTGTTCTTGCTAAAGAAGCTGGCGTGCCAACCCCTGCTTTTATTAAAGATTTTGAACATCATTCCTATCCAATATGTATTAAGACGAAATTTGGAAATTCTGCGAAAGGCGTTTTCTTCCCGAAGTCTTACAAAGAAGCTCAAACTATCTTGTCAAAGTATGATGAATGTGAAGTTCTTGTAGAAGAATTCTTTGAAGGTCATGACTTTAGTGTAGACTGTGTGAGATATGGTGATTTCTTCAAGGCAAGTACATATAGATCTTTGGTTACAAAAACTGATGGCGGAGGTACAACCACCCAAAGAGAATTGGTGAGTATGCCAGATCTTGAAAAGTATTCAAAGATGTTATTGGATTATGTTGGATATAAAGGTGTCTGCGGAATAGATTGGAAAGTAAATGAACAATCAGGAAATGCTGTCTTTATAGAGGTTAATGCGCGCTTCACAGGAGGTCTTGCCACTCCTATGGCAGGCGGTTTCGATATTCCGGGAGTTGTTTATGAACTATTTACAAAAGGTATCTATACCACACCTATTGAAATTAAAATTGGTACTAAGACCAAGTGGATATTGGGTGATATAATAGCATTGGTTACAAAAATCATTGGTCGTACATTGAAGAAATCGGAATTAAAACAAATCTTAAGTTGGGATTTTGATGCTTTTGATGATTTTAGGAAAGAGGATGCAAAAGCTATCATCGGAGAGTTCCTGTATTATTTTATTAAACTTGTAAAGAACAGGAAATTGAATCCATGATATTAAAGTGTATTTTTGACAAGCTAATGTCCCTGCTCGGGCTTATTTGTTTGAGTCCTTTGTTGTTAGTAGTTACCATTTTGATTAAGGTGAAAATGCCGGGAGGGCCTGTTCTGTTTAGACAAGTGAGGGTTGGAAAAAACGGCAGATTGTTTACAGTTTATAAGTTCCGCTCAATGACACTAAAGAAAGAGGCCTCGACGGCATGCAAAGATTCGGAGGCCACCTCCATAGCTTCGGAGGAACAAAGCCGCATAACCCCTCTCGGTGAAAAGCTAAGGAAATACAAGCTCGATGAGCTTCCTGAACTATGGAATGTGCTGAAGGGCGACATGAGCTTTGTCGGACCTCGTCCGGATGTGCCGGGCTATGCCGACAGGCTGGAGGGTGAGAGGCGGGATGTGCTGAAGCTGAAGCCGGGAATTACAGGACCCGCAAGTCTGAAATATCGATATGAAGAGTATCTGTTGGCTACCGTGGATAATCCTCAAAAGTATAACGATGAGGTAGTTTATCCTGACAAGGTGCGGCTGAATCTTTATTACTTGCACCATTATTCTTTCATTAAAGATATGCAAATGATAGTATGCACCGTTTTTGGAAAGAAAATGAATTATGCAGGGGAGGAGATATGATGCAACTACGGAAATAGTTGATGTCCCAAAAACACAAAAGGATGCTTTTATGGTAGTTTTTTAATTTCCAGCGTAAATTTCCAACAAATCTTTCCCTTATATTGTGAAGAATGATTATCTTTGCTTTCGAATATGTAAATAATAGTCATGAAAAGATATGTATCTTTGATTTGTGGAGTCTTGCTTGCTCTTCTTGGGACAAATGCACAGAATGTTGTAACTTTTGATTTCACGACCGAGGAGTCGATAAAAAGCTATTATCCTGCTTGTTCGGAGACTGCCCATGATTTCGAAAGAATTACGGTGTCTCCTGTAGTTATTGAGTCTTCTTTTACCAACCATCAAAGTGGTTTCTGGCTGATTACAAGACAGATGAAAGTTTATAGGAGCGATGCAATCACAGTCTCTATTCAAGAAGGGTGTACCATCCAGTCTATAAAGCTTATTGGAGGGAATTTAGCCTATTTGCGGTATAATAACAAAGATATTGCCGGGGGAGGCGTGAAGGAATTCACTTTGACGGATTTTACTGATAACAAATCGGTGAAGCTAAGTTCCAGGGCAAATTCTGCGAATATCTCTAAGATCATAGTTACCTATGCGGATGCGTCCGACATGCTTTCGCTTTTCCAGAATAATGACAACCTGTCGCTCTTGAACAGCTACTTAGGCAGAAAGACCACCGTAACTTTGGCGGATCGAAAGCTGTCGTCTGCCTATTGGAACACTTTCTGCGTGCCCTTTGATGTAGATGCCAGCCTAGTTAAGTCGGTCTTTGGCGATAGCGCGGAGATTCGGGAATTCTCTTTAGTTCGGAATTCTACAATGTTATTCGCAAAGACTGATCATCTCGAGGCGGGAAAGGCTTATTTGATAAAGGCTAATGTGGAAAGTCCGAAGTTTACGGATGTAACTATCAGCAAGACTGTTCCTATCGAACAGACCATTCAGGGCTATTCGTTCATAGGTACTTTCGGCACTTATGAGATGGCTACGGATGGCACGGAATTGTTCTTCTATTCAGAGGATAAGCTTTATAAGCCGAGGGAATCTGATAAGACAATCTATGGTTTCAGGGCTTTTATCAGGACCAGACAGGCCGGGGCAAAGATCTGCCTTGTAGACCAGACAGCAGGAATAGATAAGATAGAATCGAACCTGACAAAAAATAATGTCGTCTATTCGATTTCCGGACTCAGGATGAATAATGAGAACTTGCCCGGAGGAGTTTATATCAAGAATGGTAAAAAGATAGTTATTAGATAAGTAATGGGCATGAAGAGAATTTATATAAAGCCGCGATGTCAAACTCAAACATTTGTTTCAGCGACAATTCTTGCCGCAAGCGATTCGGATGCTGTAGTGGTGAGTCCGACGAATCCCGGTGAGGGTGGGGCAAGTGATGCCCACGCCAAGGAGTATGCAGGGACTGGAGTCTGGGGAGACTAAGTCTGCTTGATTCGATAGTCGCCGTTATGATTTCATATTTAGATATAATAGATATATGAGAAAGGATCGAATTCTGCTCTGCCTTGCACATATGTCAGGGAATGAGATGAAGTATATCAAAGAGGCTTTCGATACAGATTGGGTGGTTCCACTGGGGCCTAATGTGAATGCGTTTGAAGAAGAGCTGAAACGGTTTGTAACCTCTTCGAGTCCTTCCTATAGAGAAAATTTCTATGTGCGAGAGGATTATCCCGCAACAATCAATGCCCACGAGAGCAATCCCGACGACTTATGGCCAGATTCATTATCCGGATTAGAAGGAAAGCAGGTTGTGGCCCTCTGTTCCGGCACCGCTGCGGTGCATCTCTCTCTGGTGGCATTGGGGGTGAAGGCAGGAGACGAGGTCATCTGCCAGAGCTTTACATTCTGTGCCAGTTCACACCCCGTAACCTATCAGGGAGCCATTCCTGTTTTCGTGGATTCGGAGGAGGATACTTGGAATATGGATTCGGATCTATTGGAAGATGCAATCAAGGATCGTATCGAGAAAACAGGAAAGAAGCCCAAGGCCGTCATTGTGGTCTATCTCTATGGTATGCCCGCAAAGATAAAGGATATTATGCGGGTGGCAGAAAAATATGATATTCCACTGATTGAGGATGCCGCTGAGGGGCTCGGTTCCAGGTACGACGGCCAGGTGGTAGGTACATTCGGCCAATATGGCGTGATGAGTTTCAATGGTAACAAGATGATTACTACCTCGGGGGGCGGTGCCTTGATTTGTCCGAGTCAAGAGAGTAAGAATCGCGTGATGTTCTTTGCCACCCAGGCGCGTGAAGCATTTCCGTATTATCAGCATGAGGAGATTGGCTATAACTATCGTCTGAGTAACATCTGTGCGGGTATTGGCCGTGGTCAGCTGACTGTCCTGGATGAGCATATTGCCCATCATCGCCATATAGCCAAACTGTATGCAGAAGGTTTCAAGGGTGTGGAAGGGATCACTTTCCATGGGAATCCCGATGAACATTGCGATTCTAATTTCTGGCTGAATACCATAACCTTGGCTCCCGACCTCAAGGTTGCGGATCAGGATGAGGCATATCATGAAGTTGTGAAGGGTGCTGTTGGAGGGGCTGCCGGTGTGGTTCATTCCACGGGAAAGGTGCATACGGACTGTGAACCCAATACAAATGTAGAGGCGATGCGCATGGTCTTGGACAAAGCCAATGTAGAAAGTCGTCCATTGTGGAAGCCCATGCACAGGCAACCTGTATATAAAGATTGTCCTGCATATGCCAACGGAGTGAGTGAAAGTCTTTTTAAGACGGGACTTTGTCTGCCGTCCGGCCCGTTGGTAACAGATGAAGACATTGCGTATATTATAGGTTCTATAAAGAAGGCAATCCTTTAAGCAGGCTTGGGTATAAAGTAATAGGACGAATATGTTGCAAAAGATACTAAACTGGTATTTCACGAAGAATGCTTTGCCATATTGGTGTATCCTCATACTGGATATGCTGATATGCTATTTGTCGGGAATCTTTGTGTTCTGGCTGTATTACCATGGGGCTGTTACGCTGGGCAATATCGCCATCTTGACAAAGACTATCTTTGTCTATATGATTTTCAACTTGATTGGTTTTAGAATATTCCACACCTATTCGGGGATTATCCGCTACTCTTCTTTTGTCGATCTGGAAAGAGTAGGGCTGGCCATGGCCTTATCGTGTGTTATAGCTCTGGTATTCCATTATATCATCTATCCATTTCATCAGACATGGGGTTTTGTTCCTTTGGAAGGAAGGCAAATCCTGGCAATGTATGTCATTGCGACAATTCTTATGTGGGCAATGCGTGTATTGGTAAAGAGCCTCTATGATGTCGCTTTCAGTACGGATAAAGGGATACGCACTTTTGTATATGGTGTGAAGGAAGGAGGCGTCGGTCTTGCCAAGAATATCCGCAACGAGAAGCCTTCTCGTTTCCAGTTGAAAGGATTCATCTCGCCGGAAGCCCGCTACGAGGGGCGGATTCTATTGGGTGAGAAGGTCTATGAAGTGAATGACGAGCTGCCTCATGTATTGAAGGGGATGAATATTCAGGCAGTACTGGTTTCTCCTTTGCAGAACGAACGATTCCGTGCAGATGAAAACTTACAAGACATATTGATATCCAATAATATAAAGATTTATATGACCTCCGCCACCCAAGAGTGGCATCCTGGGGAAGACATCAATATGACGCAACTAAGGCCAATCCATATAGAAGATTTATTGCCGAGAAACCAAATTCAAGTGGATATGGCCGCTATTGGCAATCTGCTACGCGGACATAAGATCCTTATAACAGGTAGCGCGGGAAGCATTGGAAGTGAAATCCTTCGGCAGATTTCAGACTATAAGCCGTCGGAGCTTATGCTGGTAGACTCTGCCGAGACACCCCAGCATGACATCCGGCTCATGATGGCTCGTCAGTGGCCGGATATCAAGACGACAACATTAGTCGGCTCTATTGAGAACGAGGAGCGCATGGAAAGAATTTTCAGGAGTTTCCAGCCGGAATATGTGTTCCATGCCGCTGCATATAAACATGTTCCCATGATGGAGAACAACCCTTCAGAGGCCATTCAGAACAATGTATATGGAACGAAGGTCATCGCAGACCTCAGTGTCAAGTATGGTGTCAAGAAGTTTGGATGCTGAGTACTGACAAGGCGGTGAACCCTACTAATGTAATGGGCTGCTCCAAGCGGATTTGTGAGATATATGTGCAGTCGCTGAATGAATCGGTTGCAAATGGAAACCAGCAGATGTATAATGGAGAAAAGGCCATCACGCAGTTTATCACAACTCGTTTCGGAAATGTTCTGGGATCGAACGGATCTGTCATTCCTCTGTTCAAGGAGCAGATCAAGAACGGTGGTCCCATTACGGTTACCGATCCCAACATCATCCGTTTCTTCATGTTGATACCTGAAGCGTGCAAGCTGGTCTTGGAAGCCGGTACACGAGGTAAGGGCGGAGAAATTTTTGTTTTCGATATGGGCAAGCCCGTGAGGATAGCGGATTTGGCAAAGCGCATGATCAAGTTGAGTGGAGCCGGGAATGTCGAAATAAAGTATACGGGTCTCCGCGCAGGAGAAAAACTTTATGAAGAAGTGCTCTCGAATGACGAGAACACAATCCCGAGCTTTCACGAGAAGATTCGTATAGCAAAGGTGCGTGAATATGATTATGACACTGCAAATAAGCAGATAGAGGATTTAATCCATGTTTCGTATACATATGATGAGATGGCCATTGTGAAGGCCATGAAGGAAATCGTGCCGGAATATGTATCCAACAACTCGGTTTTCTCTGCCTTGGACACATCCAAGGGCTGTTAATTAACCGGATGACAAGGAGGGACTTTCTTTTCCAGATGATCGCCTCGGCTTTGTGGAAGAAGCCGACGGGGTCTTTTGAAATGCCTGCCAGAGCCTATAAGAGTCTTATGGACTTGGCAGACAGGCAGACCGTAACAGGTCTGCTTTGTCAGTCTTTGATGTCAAATAATGTGAAGTTGCAGAAGATGGATGCCATCAAGACTTTTGCAAGCCTGCGTGAAATCCGGGAAATGAACGAGAAGCTTAATGCTGAACTCATTGCCCTATGCAACTTGTTGAACGAGAAATATATCAAGTTTGTCGTCGTAAAGGGGGCGACTATCGGAGCATTGTATCCTGAGGCATCATCAAGATTGCCCGGAGATGTGGATTTCTACTGCGATCCGGATAATTTTGAAAAGGCGAAATCTGCAATTTCAGAGGCTTGGAAGGTGGAATATAAGGAAGATGAAACCGGTGAACAGCATATATCATTCGTGCATAATGCAATCATGTTTGAGATGCATTATCTTTTGCTGGAGCTTGCCTCACCACGGTTGCAGGCCGTTTTCAATAAAATGATTGCCGACAGCGAGATGTGCTGCCGGCGTATTGATGGCATTGAGGTGCCGATTCTTTCTCCGGAAGCAGAATTGATATATACCTATTTGCATCTTTACCATCATTTTATAGAATTAGGGGTGGGATTACGGCAAATCTGTGATTTTGCGGTTTTGCTGAACCAACACTATGATGGCAATAAAATCAGGCAGTTCCTCGAAGGTCTTGATATTAAGCGGGGTTTTGCAGCATTCGAAGCCGTATGTGTAGAAAAACTTGGGCTGGACGAAACAGTCCTTCCTGTAGCAATAGACAAGAAAGACAGAAAGAGGATAGAACCGATTCTGAGGCTGGTGTTTGAAGGAGGAAACTTTGGCCAGTATAGCCAGAAGTATGCGATAAGGAGTGATATCAGATATTATCTGGATTCCTTTACCAAAAAGATTCGGAATTACTGGTGGTTCTATTCTTTGTCGCCCACCATGACGAGGAGCCTGCTCTTCAAAAGTATTCCGAAGAAGATTGGGCAGGCTCTGCGCAGATGACAAGTCGTCGCCGACGGCATGTTTACATACAGTTTGTAGCATGCTTACATGCAGCCTGTAACATGTTTACACATTGCCTGTAATACTTTCAAGAGTCGTTTTCGTTACATTTCCTGCCATTGAAGTTGTTTGTTTCAATCTGTTAGAACGGCTTTAGGGTATGGCTGGCAGTGATGCGGTTATTGTCTCCGGACGACCTTGCGGAGTATTAGGCTTTCGCCAAAGATGCGATGCCGATACTCTATTATAGCAACAAAGGGAAGCAGAAAAGCTTCCCTTTGTTGTTTTATTTGCTCCACCAATGCCTTTTTCTCGGTGCTTGCTGGTCTGTCGGCCTGTTCATTGATTCACTCAATATCTGTCGGTAGCTTTTCCCCGTGCTTATAATCTGATAGATTTCCCCCCAGCCGGGTAGGCCTCCGATGTTTCGGTCATCAATAAAGTAATCCGCTTTGATTTTTCGCGAGAAGTGATTGTTCTTATCTTTTTCTTCTTCAGGATAATCCTTGTTCACCGCATAGAAGTCAACACCGTGTTCCCTGCACCAGTCCACGGCATCCTGAAGGAGCCGCCCTTCACGGACGCTCCACAGGATGAGCCGATGATGGTCTTGGATAAGCATGCGGAGAGTTTCCGTTGCAAAGGGAATCTCTTCGCCGATATCAGGGTATTCATGGGTAACAATTGTACCGTCGAAATCAACTGCTATGGTCGCCATGGTTTATTTCTTGATTGAGGTATCGTTCTTGTCGCCATAATGGCTATTGCTATAATTACCATATGAACTGTAAGAGCCATAGTTGCCGTAGTTTCCATAATGCCCGTAATGTCCATACCTGCCATATTTGCCATATTTACCATAGCCATAATAGTATCCATACTTCTTCTTGCTCATATCGATACCATTAATAATAATAGCCATATTAGGCAATTTCTTTTCCTCGGCCAAAGTGTTGATAAGGCTGAAGGTGCTCTTGGGGGTATAATCGGCCCGGCACATATAGATGCAGGCATTAGCCACACGACCGATCTGTAAAGTGTCCGTAACCAAACCGGCCGGGGCTGTGTCAATGAGAATGTAGTCGTAATGTTTTCTGAGTTCATCGAAGATTTCCTCGAGACTCTTTCGTGCCACCAGCTCTGCAGGGTTGGGAGGTATTGGTCCGGCCATGAGCAATTCCAGATTGTTATTAATTCCCGAGGGAAGAATCTGTTTTTGGACATCTTCCCATGATGGACTCTCCTTTATAAGGAGCGGGGTGATGCCATGAATATGGTCGTCTATCTCAAACAGTTCGGCGAGTCGTGGCTTACGGATATCAAGTCCCACAAGAAGGACTTTCTTGCCGAGTAGTGCAAAACTGACGGCAAGGTTTGCCGCATTGAAGGTTTTTCCTTCTCCGGAAGTGCTGGATGTGAACATTATGACATTCTCTCCCTCCTTGAGCATGAACTGTAGGTTGGTGCGCACGCTTCGGAAAATCTCCTCCATCTGGTTGTTTTGGTTTTCGTGGACAACGATATCAGCTTTAGTTTTGGCGGTTTCGCTCGCTACAGCGACATCTGCAAGAATTGGCAGTTTAGTGAGTTTTACAACGTCTTCATGTCCTTCTATCTTATAGCGGAAGAGCTGGACTATAAAGAGTATTAATGCAGGAATTGCCAGACCGAGGATGAGGGCTATGAGCAATATCACGCTTTTCTTTGGGCTGATCTGCCCTCCGTAGTCAGGGCCGTCCAGCAGTTTCCCCTTGTCAGCGGTAGAGGCCAGCGAGATGGCATTTTCCTCTCGTTTCTGCAACAACATCAGGTAAAGTCCCGACTTTACTTCCTGCTGCCGGCCGATTTGTGTCAGCATTCGTTCTTGTTCTGGCGATTCATTAACCATCCCGGAATATTTGTGGAATTGTGAGGCAATGGCATTCCGCTGGATTTGCAGATTTGTCTTAGCCTGATTCATTGCACGATTGATGCTGCTGCTCAAGCCGTCCAGTTGCTCTGTAAGAGGTATGACTGTCGGGGAGGTTTCAGAAGCACCCTTCAGTATGCGGTTACGCTCCAGGACCAATTCGTTATACTTGGTTATCAAGTTGTTGACATTGCCATCGCTGATACCTACATTCGCAGGAAGCAGACCGTACTTTTCGCTTGAGTGCATGCTCTGCTGCACACTGTTTAAAAGAGCCACCTGAGTGTTAGCCTCGTTCAGTTTCTGGGAGTACTCATCAGAGTTTTGCATGGCCTGCGCGGCATTCATGTTGAGCTGAACGACATTGTTTCTTCTTTTGTAGCTTTCAAGTTGTCCCTCGGTGTTGCCCAGCTCTGCATTGATTTTCTCCAAGCGGCCATTGATGAATTCCTCTGTATGGCGGGCGACCTCATTCTTGTCTTCATTAGCCTGACGATTATATACTACGACGAGCTGGGAGAGATAATCCATGGCACGCATCGGGACTTGGTCTGTAAGGGATAACTGTGCAATGGTGGTTGTTTTTGATATCTGGCTGACAGCAAGAGCTTTATTGTATTTATATGACATGGTCTTCGGTGATACAATTTGCACTTTTATTCTCTGTCCATCCTTCAAAGGAGTCCTGCTATTGGAAGTGAATATCAAGGTCCCTGTCTGGGTTCCAATGGTTGCGGGAAGGGTAGAGAAAGTCTTCTCGAAACTGGTTGGAGCAGATTCATTGCCATAGGTTCCGGTTACATGATAAACTTTGCCTACACGCTGTATTTCAAGATTTACCGGTGCGGCAAGCGACTCCAGATGTATGGGATCCATATCGACGCTGATGGGTAGCCCTTTATATAAGATAACATCTTTTACCCGTCCTTCCGTATAATAGGAAACATAAAGTTTTAAGTCCCTCACAGTTTGTTCCGCAAGAGAGCGGGACTTGAGAATTTCCATCTCGTTGTCGATCCCATTAGAATTAGAAATAAAGCCAAGGTTAGTGGCATTCTTCAATGAGTTTCCACGCTGATTATTATTATCATCCTTGATTAGGAATTTAGCATTTGCCTGATAGATCGGAGTCGTATAACGCAGGTAGATGGCTGCTATACCCAGGCAAATAATCAAGAAAAGTACAAACCATTTCCAGTTTAGGATTACGGCTTTGTAAATTTGGGCAAAGTCGAACGAAGATTTTCCTTCTTGTTCCAGTGATTCTTCTGGAACTAAATTCTTATTTTCTTCCATTATTTATTTGTATTTTATTTATTTTTCTTCTATCAAGTGTATGAGATATTTTCCATATTCATTTTTCAACATGGGTTTTGCGGCGGCACGAAGTTGTTCGGAGTTTATCCATTTTTTCTTGTATGCAATTTCCTCAAGGCAGGCAACTTTCAGGCCTTGTCGCTTTTCCATAACTTCAATAAAGGTGCTGGCTTCGAAGAGGCTGTCATGTGTGCCAGTATCTAGCCATGCGAAGCCGCGCTGGAGAGTCTGGAGCTTCAATTGATTGCGTTTCAGATATTCCTGATTGATGGTCGTAATCTCCAATTCTCCACGGTCGCTTGGCTTTATGTTCTTGGCAATCTCAATGACGCTGTTGGGATAAAAGTAAAGTCCCACTACAGCATAATTACTCCTGGGGTGCTCAGGCTTTTCTTCTATGCTTAGGCAATTGCCTTCTGCATCGAATTCCGCAACACCATAGCGTTCAGGGTCATTTACATAATAGCCAAACACGGTGGCTTTATGATTCCGCTCTGCATTGATGACGCTCTGCTCTAATAGGCCGGTGAAGCCTGCACCATAGAAAATATTATCACCTAATACCAGACAAACACAGTCGTTACCGACAAATTCTTCTCCGATGATGAATGCTTGTGCGAGCCCATCTGGGCTTGGCTGCTCTGCATATTCAAAATTAACCCCAATGTCATGGCCATCGCCAAGGAGTCTTTTAAAGCCTGGAAGATCAAATGGGGTGGAAATGATAAGAATATCACGAATACCTGCCAACATTAATGTTGAAACAGGATAGTAGATCATGGGTTTATCGTATATTGGAATGAGTTGTTTGCTAATTCCTTTTGTTATAGGATAGAGACGAGTCCCTGAACCGCCGGCAAGTACAATACCTTTCATATCGTTTCCATCTTTTAAGTGAAAATGAAATATCATTTTTAATAATGTGCAAAGTTACAATAAAATAATGATATTTGAATAAATAACCTGAAGATTTTTCAATGTTTATTTCGATTAAAGTCAGAAAATTTTATTCATAGTGTATAAATGACATTTTTGTGATTTTTGAAACCCACAATGAGAATAAAGAAATTAGTGAATAAATTATTTTGAAATATCATGAGTTTGTTGTAATTTTGCAGTTGACTTCTACTGCGGAAGTAAAAAATCAAATATAAAAAATATTATAAATTATTATGGGAATATTCTCAAAGATCTTTGAAAAATCTTCTAAGAAACACAAAGTTGGAGGAATGGAAGACTATATGATGCTTGTTCGAGTTTATTTCCAAGCCGCATTAGCAAGCGACTTGGGGATAACGAACTTATCAATGCTTCCAGACCTAAGAATGTTTAAAACAACACTCCATGTCCCAACTGTCAATAACAAGTTGGGTGTAGGCGAAAAGTCGCAGGTTAAAAAGATATTGAAGAATATGTACAAAACCAATGACGATTTCTTTAAAGAAATAGATTTTAGTATTCGCAAAAATTGTCATAAGATTCAAGATGTTCAGGTTTATCTCGTACAATTCCAGGGCTTTTCACAAGACTTAATGATGCTGGTTGGTAACTTGATGAAATTCAAACTTCGCGTACCGTCTCTTTTTAAAAGGTCAATTTATGTAATGACAGAGAAAACCGTAAATGATCTTTTTGATAAGAATGATTTTAAGGATGCCGGTGTCTTGAAAGCTGTTGCGGCCGTTCGTCAATATGATAGAAAGCTTGGATTCTCACGGAAGTGGATTACTGATTTTGTCTATCAGGTGGTAATGCTTGCAAAGAAAGAGCCTAAGCCGACCGATGATGGCAAGAAAGATAAAAATTTTGCATAACATTTGGATTTTTCAGTTTTTTAAATTATTTTTGTGTCCAAATAGTTGAACCTATGGGTGAGAAAGAGAAAACATTGGCATTGTTTACGACTCGCATGAGGCAAATGATCCTTCGCTTTCAAGAAATGAAGGAGGAGAGGGAAAGCCTCTATACCGAGTTGGAAGAACGAAATGCCCAGATGAATACTTTACAAGGAAAGCTGACTCAGGCTCACCATGATTATGACAGTTTGAAAATGGCTCGCATGATAGAAGTTTCAGACGGAGACCTTGAAGGGGCTCAGAAGAGAATTGCGAGGCTTATTAGAGAAGTAAACAAATGTATCACACTGCTCAGTGAAAAGTAATCAGAGCGATGACTGAGGCCAACGGAGAAAAATTACATATAAGACTGCATGTATACGACACCGATATGCCGGTGACGGTTCCTCGTGAAGATGAGGAGCTCTATCGTAGGTGTGCTAAGCTTATAACAGATATCGTTAATTCTTATAGTGCAGTCTTCAAAGGAAGAAAGAGTGATAAGGAAATTCTGTACATGGCACTTATAGATATTGCACTTAGATATGAGAAGGAATCTAGGCGTCATGATGCTATGCCTTTTAATGATATTCTCGAGAAGTTGACTTCGGAAATAGAAGAAGCTCTGAAATGAGTGGTGTGAAAAAGAGAGGATATTATTAATAACTAAATATAATGATAACAATATTATTAATCGTCGCAGCTATTGCTTTGGTAATAGGTATTGCTGCAGGGTATCTGATTTTCCGTTATGTGATTAAAGGAAAATATAAGGATATAGTTGAGACTGCTAATAAAGAGGCGGATGTGATAAAAGAAAAGAGACTTCTTGAAGTCAAGGAGAAATTCTTAAATAAGAAAAGCGAGTTGGAAAAAGAAGTCCAGTTGCGCAACCAGAAAATCCAGCAGAATGAAAATCGCCTGAAACAGCGTGAGATTTCTTTGAATCAGCGACAGGAGGAACTTGGTCGTAAGAAGATGGAGGTAGATCAACAGCAACAGCGTGTTGATAATGAGAAGAAACATCTTCAAGCAAAGCAGGTTGATCTTGAGAAAATGCAGGAGCAGGAGCGTATGAAGCTTGAGGAACTCTCTGGTCTTAGCGCAGAAGAGGCAAAGTCGCGGTTGGTAGAGAGTTTGAAAGATCAGGCTAAGTTGGATGCAGCAAGTTATGTCAATGAGATAATTGCGGACGCAAAGCTTGACGCAAACCGCCAAGCTAAGAAAATAGTTATCCAGACCATTCAGCGTGTTGCGACAGAGACTGCAATAGAGAATTCGGTAAGCGTATTCCATATTGATAATGATGAGATCAAGGGTCGCATCATAGGTAGAGAAGGGCGTAATATTCGCGCCCTTGAGGCGGCGACAGGCGTTGAGATAGTCGTTGATGATACTCCGGAGGCAATTGTAATCTCAGCCTTCGACCCTGTTCGCAGAGAAGTTTGTCGATTAGCTCTCCATCAATTGGTTGCTGACGGGAGAATTCATCCAGCCCGTATAGAGGAGGTTGTTGCGAAGGTTAAGAAACAGCTTGATAATGAAATTATTGAAACGGGAAAGCGTACAACTATCGACCTTGGTATACATGGTCTGCATCCGGAATTGATTCGAATTGTCGGAAAGATGAAGTATCGTTCTTCCTATGGTCAGAATTTGTTGCAACATGCTCGAGAGACAGCTAACCTTTGTGCTATCATGGCTTCGGAATTGGGACTGAATCCTAAAAAAGCAAAGCGTGCAGGTCTGCTTCACGATATCGGCAAGGTGCCTGACGAAGAGAGCGAGTTGCCGCATGCCCTTTACGGAGCTAAAATTGCCGAGAAATATAAAGAGAAGCCGGATATTTGTAATGCTATTGCTGCTCACCATGATGAGGTTGAAATGCAGACATTGCTTGCACCGATAGTGCAGGTTTGCGATGCTATTTCCGGTGCTCGCCCTGGTGCCCGCCGAGAAGTAGTGGAAGCCTACATTAAGCGTCTGAATGACCTTGAGGCCATTGCGATGAGTTACCCAGGGGTAACCAAGACCTATGCTATTCAAGCAGGGCGTGAACTTCGTGTCATTGTAGGAGCTGATAAGATGAATGATGAGGAGAGTGTAAAGCTCTCCGATGAAATTGCTACAAAGATTCAGAATGAGATGACCTATCCTGGTCAAGTGAAGATTACCGTTATTCGTGAGACTCGTTCGGTAGCATATGCCAAATAGTATGGGTTTATCGCCAAAACATAATACAGGGGCACATCCATCTGGATGTGCCCCTGTATGTTAAAGATAAAGTGCAGGTTTCTGGTTGCGGATTCGTTTCTCCTGATGAGGCATGGGTTACTTAAATTGTGTCAAACCTGCATTAGGGAAATCATAATTGGTAACCATCACTGCACTTTAGTTGCTCTTAATTTCTTCATTAATATTTTCTCATTGCAAAGATATGATCTTTTTGCCAACCCTGCAATACTTAGTAGTTGGTAATTTAGAATCATAATTTATAGGTATTTGTAATGTTTGTATCGTGATTCCTTATGCTAAAATGTTGCATATTCCAGGAAAAATCATTTACTTTGCATCTATAATAAAAAGTCAGACGATGAGAAATCAAAAAATGTATGAAGCAGATGATAAGATGATTTCTATCATCCGTGATAATTACAATATCCTTCAGAGCCTTGGTGCATTCGGCATTAACTTGGGCTTTGGCGATAAAACCGTTCGGGAAGTCTGCGAAACGGAGCATGTAGATACCTATACATTCCTGACCGTTGTAAACTTTACCATAAACGGTTATCGCGATTATGACGATGCAGATCGTTTATCAATACCCACTTTATTGCATTATTTAAAGGCTTCGCACGAATACTTCCTGGACTTTGAATTACCTTACATTCGCAAGGAACTTGAAGAGGCATTGGATGAGAATGATAATCTTGCACGATTGATAATGAGGCTTTACGATGAGTATGCACATACTATCAAAAGCCATATGAAGTATGAGGAGAAGACCGTCTTTCCATATGTAGAAACTTTGTTGAAAAATCAGCCCGCTGATAATTATGACATTGATACTTTTTCTAAACATCACGGGCAAATCGACCTGAAGTTAAAGGAACTTAAGAATATTATTATCAAGTATCTCCCTTCCGACGGCTTGCACAACAATCAGCTTTCCGCAGCTTTATACAATATATATAATTGCGAGGAATGGCTGGCTCAACATGCATCGGTAGAGGATGATATCTTTATCCCGGTAATCCGGCGTCTGGAAAGTCGGGTGAAACAGACGGATGTAAGCTTTAGGATTTCCTGCATGCTTAATAAAAATGCCGAAAATCCAGAAAGTCTCAGCGAACGCGAGAAGGATGTTATCATAAGTCTTGTTCAGGGAATGACCAATAAGGAGATTGCCGAACATCTCTGTATCTCCATCAATACCGTGATTACCCACCGCAGAAATATTGCCCGTAAATTGCAAATTCACTCTCCGGCCGGCCTTACGATTTATGCAATTGTGAACAATCTTGTAGATATATCATCTGTGAAGCTATAACTGCTTTTGTGAAGTGGCCTCTCGAGTGCCGATGATGCAGTCTTTGATGATAAGTAGGCCATGTCCTCTGTCTGAGGAGTCATAATTTGTGTATCTGGCATAGGCTCATCAGAGGAAGGGGGCCAGAAGATGGGCAAACCATCCTCTGAATTTCTGCCACGATGTGCGCCATTCATCCCATGAAGTTTCTGTCAGTAGGAAGCACTCTTTTTTGTTCTTTTCAAACAGGTCGTCAAGTTCCTTGGTTGTATAGGGATCAACAATGACCGCATTTGCTTCCATGTCCCAACTCAGACTTCGCGCATTAAGGTTGGCGCTACCTACCGTGCAGAACTTCCCATCTACCAAGATGATTTTGGTGTGGTGGAATCCCGGAGTATACATCCATACCGTACACCCTTTTTTCATTAGTTTGTGGGCATTGTAGAGTCCACAGTCGGGAGTGAGTGGAATGTCGCTTTTCGTGGAAATCAGAATTTCCACCTTCACCCCTCTTTTGACAGCTTTCCGCAGAGCTTTCTTGATGGCGTGGTTAAGGGTGAAATAGGGGTTGATAAGTTTAATGCTGTCCTGGGCCGCATTGATGGCATCAACATAGAAAGATCTGATGATTTCATTACTGGTTCGAGGCTCCCGATTAATGATACCCACCATTTTGTTTCCTCTAGCACAGGTGGTGTCAGCTTTCAGACCCTCGCTGTGGTCTTTGTTGTCATAGAGCCCCCGATAGTATTTTGCCCCGTACACATTCTGTTTTGAAACTTTGTTCCATATTTTAAGGAAGATGGCCTGTAATGTGTTTACTGCGGTGCCGTCAATGCGGCAATGCATGTCGTGCCAGGATCCTACTTGTTGGGTTCCTTTAATATAATAGTCGGCAACATTCATGCCGCCAATATAGGCAATCTTTCCGTCTATAACCACAATCTTGCGGTGATCGCGAGTGAACACATGGTTGATCCATGGGAATGTGATGGGGTCATATTTATATATTTCGATGCCTTTTGACCTGATAGAGTCCAGATGATATCTTTTCAAGGGACGATTGTTCGACGCATTGCCGAATGCATCGAACAATGCACGGACCTCCACACCTTCCTTTGCTTTCTTTTCAAGGTGTTGGAAAAGAAGTCGCGCTATTGAGTCATTGCGAAAATTAAAGTATTCCAAGTGGATAGAGCTCTTGGCATGGTCTATGGCTTTGAACAGGTCGTCAAACTTCTGCTGTCCGTTCATCAGTAGCACCACAGAGTTGTTGTGTGAGAATCTTACCCCTTTCTTGCGGAGCTGGTTCACAATGATTGAGTCTGAGGTCTGTGCACCCGCTTGTATACTCATTAACAATAATGAGCCTATCAATATACTTCTTGGAATTTTCATTTTCGTTTAAATCATACAGCTGTAATGGTCGACAATGCCCAACAGACGGCCCTCTTTGTCAACTACAAGCACCGTGTGGATCTTGTGCCTGTTCATGATTTGCTGTATATCTGTAATCTTCGTCATCGGCAAGACGGTTTTGGGATCCGTCGTCATAATGTCGCTCACGGTTCTGTCAAAGAATTGCGCCTGCCATTTTTCCATTGCTCGGCGGATATCACCATCGGTAATAAGTCCGACGACCTTACCGTTTTCCAGGGATACACCAAGTCCGAGTTTTCCTTTGCTGACATGGATGATGGCTTCTCCCAGGTGCATTTCTTTCGGGATGATGGGAAGCTCGTCGCTACGCATGACATCTTCCGCGGTGGTGAGCAGGCGCTTTCCGAGCTCTCCGCCGGGATGGAACTGTGCGAAGTCTTTCGGCTTGAAGTCTCTCACTTCCATTAGTGCAATAGCCAATGCGTCTCCCATGGCCAGAGCAGCGGTTGTACTGCTGGTAGGAGCCAGATTCAGAGGGCAGGCCTCTTTCTTTACCCACACCTTTATATGGGCTTTTGAGTATTTTGCCAGCAAAGAGTTTTCGTTTCCAGTCATCGCAATGATGGGCACATTCATGTGAAGCACCATTGGAATGAACCTGAGCAGTTCATCGGTCTGGCCGGAGTTGCTGAGCGCAAGCACTACATCATCTGAGGTCATTACCCCCAAGTCGCCGTGATAGACATCAAGAGGGTTGATGAAAAAGGCTGGAGTCCCTGTAGATGCCAGCGTTGCGGCAATCTTGGCACCTACATTGCCGCTTTTGCCCACACCGGTTACAATGATCTTTCCTTTACATTCGAACATCATCCTCACAGCCTGATCGAAATTCTCGTCCAGTTGGGGAATAAGCCCGAGCAGTGCATCAGATTCTTCCTTTAAGGCCTGAACGGCAAACTCACGGGCTTGATTTAGTCTTTCTGTAGCTTTTCCTGTCATAGTAATTGTGTAATTAAGGCTTCTAACTTGTCCAATTCCAGCATGTTCGGACCATCGCTTAAGCCCTTGTCAGGATTAGGATGAACTTCGAAGAAGTATCCGGTAGCTCCGAAGGCTTTTGCAGCCAATGCCATAGAAGGCACAAAGCGGCGGTCGCCAGAGGTTGTTCCGTTGCCGGCCCCAGGGCGTTGAACACTGTGCGTACAGTCCATGATGACCGTTGAAACGAATTCCGTCATGTCGGGAATATTACGGAAATCCACCACGAGGTTGTTATAGCCAAAAGAATTACCTCTCTCCGTCAACCATACCTCTTTGGCTCCGGAATCACGGGCTTTCTCCACCGGAAACCTCATGTCTCGCCCGCTTAGGAATTGCGCCTTTTTGATATTAACTATCTTTTCCGTCTTGGAGGCAGCAACCAACAGGTCTGTCTGTCGACATAGGAATGCAGGAATTTGCAAAACATCAACCACTTCTCCGGCGGCCTTGGCCTGATAGCTCTCATGGATATCGGTAGTGATATGAAGTCCGTATTTGGATTTCACATCCCCCAGCATCTGAAGCCCTCGTTCTAAGCCCGGGCCGCGAAACGAATGGATAGATGTGCGGTTTGCCTTGTCAAACGAGGCTTTGAAGATGATATCAACACCTAATCGTTGATTGATTCTTACGAGTTCCTGTGCTACTATGTCAAGCAGTTCGGCAGACTCGATGACACAGGGACCAGCGATAAATACCGGTTTATTCATGATGACCTTTATTTTACCATAGCTTCTTCCTCATTGTCGACATGTTTGGTGGGGTCTTCGTTCGGAATGATATGTATATCGCGCTGTGGGAATGGAATATTTATATTGTTCTCGTTAAGGGCATCATAGACGGCCTCCATGATCTCGCTTTTTGCATAGGCACGAGTGAGCACCGGAACCCATACAAGGATCTTGAAGTTAATGCTATTGTCTCCGAATTCCACGAATATAGTTTTTACTTCTTTATTGCGGTCGCGGCAGCCAAGTTTGTTCACGGCATTATAGATGATGTCCTTTACTTCTTTGACATTTGAGCCATACGCCACACCGACAGGGATGACGGCCAGCTCGTAGCCATGGTTCTTAGTCAGGTTCTTATAGTTCTTGGTAAAGAGTTGTGAATTCTGGAAAGCAATCACACTGCCATCGACGGTGTCCATCATAGTGGAAGTATAGCTGATTGAGCTTACCCTGCCACGAATACCGTCGCACTCAATAAGATCGCCCACCTTGATGCGTCCCATCATCAGAGATACGCCATAGTAGATATTCTCAAGGATATCTTTCATCGCAAAGCCTACACCCGTGGAGAATCCTCCGGAAACGACTACCAGCCAAGTGTTGTTTACATGAAAGATGGTGAGTACAAACATCAGCCATACCCCCCATACGATTACCTGCATCACATTTTTGGCCATGGTCATCTTGCTGGCAGCGGTGGTGAGGTCTTTTTCCTCGAAATGCTTCTTCATGAGTTCTTTCAGCGTCTTGTTGATATATGAGAAGAGGAAGAACAAAATGACGGCCTGGCAAATACCGAAGATGCTTATTTGTATATTCTTTGAATTGATGTAAGGTGTCGTATAGATGCGCCAAGTGGTGTCGTTCAGGTTGAACACATCAGCTGCCCAATAGATAGAGAGGATAATTGAAGCCACACCTAATATGGGAAGTACGACATCCGAAAGTAGCCGGTGGAACCATGTCTCAGTAATGGGTCGTTCCGCAAGATTATGTCTTTCGGCACGCGCCTTGAGCAACCCGGAAATGCAGATGATGGTCAGGATACAGGTGAGTTGCATAATCCACCAGATGAGGATTTCGACGCTCAGCAGAGTATAGCCTGTCCAAGAAGCGATTAGTGCGACAACGAAGACCGTAAGGGTTATGTTGGCATAAAGTCCGTCTGATTTTGGTATGTTGGGACCATGCTTTTTTACCCTTCTCCACTGCCACCATGTACAGACAAGGAGAATGGGGGGAAAGAGCAGGTTTACCACATCATTTGGAACCAGGACTATCCTGAAGCTGATGACGATGAAGTCAACCACCATTAATGGCACATAAATGCGAAAGCCGCTTTTTATCTGGTCGCCCTCTAAGCGAATCAACAATGAGATCAGGATGACTCCTAAGAGCCAGGTGTATTCAACCAGCAGGTCGGAGGCCATGGTGAAAAAGTTCTGATCCCATATCAGTCTCACGATGGCGATAAGGACGGCAAAAGTGATGACAGTTGTCGTCCACACGATATATTTCCGCTTATTCAGAAATGATTCTTGGATAGAGGACGCGTCGTCTCTTTTGAACAGACGGCCGTACAGCATGCTCAGTTTCTCGCTCTTTATCATCTTTGTAAAGAGGAATCGCACAAAGATGATATTGAGTGATGTCGCGACGAAACCGAAGAAAACCAAGGTTATGAGCAGACCAAACATAAGCCGGCTGTCCCATTGGGACTCCACTCGCGTCTGGGGCTTGTATTTCTCTATGAGGGTCGACTTGGTTTCGGTAATGGAGTGATGCAGATTGCGGAGAAGCTTGAAATAAGAATCCCCCCCGTTGCTGAAAATGCTTGTCTGAATTTCATCGTATCGTTTGTTAGCATAGTCGTTCAGAGCTTTCAAATGCTCTGAAGTCATCTTGTAATATTTGATATAATCGTTCTGCTGCTCATTGTTTTCCTGTAGCGTGCGGCGAATGTTCACGGCCAGCGTGAGACATACATTCCTGTCTATCTGGGCTTTCTCGCTAAGCGATTGGGCATACATCGATCCCAGCACATTTACCAGGCTGTCATAGCGGGCTATCTCTACATCATTCTTTTCTACGAATGCCCGGAAGGGTCTCACGGTCTCCTGGAATTTCTGGTATTGCTCGGTGGCTTCGTGGCATGCATAAGTGAGGTCGAAAATGTATCCGTTTTTCTGCGAATAGAGCATCAGCGAATTCTGATTACTGCTGTTCATGATGGAGAACATCTCCTTGCCGATTCTCTCCTGCTCGTCTTTCAGGACTCCTGATTCATGGATAAGTTCCGAATGATATCTCGTCAGCTCCTGCCTCAGAATTGACAGCGTGCTGGCAATATCTCGTTCTTTCAGTACAGCATTTACTGGCAGGACAGAAGCCAGCACTACAAATATGAATAGTATTTTCCTCATCCCAAGTGATATATTTGATGCAAAAGTAATCAAAAGAATTGATAGAAAGAAATAATTTATTAAATTTGCAAACAAAATTAGGCATTTTATGATCTGTCTCTTATACACATCTGACGCTGCCGACGACTAGTCGAGTGT
>CAUULA010000030.1:0-24667 GCA_963545855.1 uncultured Prevotella sp. | reverse complement strand
TCGGCAGCGTCAGATGTGTATAAGAGACAGAATTTGTTGTTAGTCTCGAAAAAATGATTTATCTTTGTAAAATCAAGGCAAAGTAGGCTTTCGAGCCTATTTTTATAGCTGTTTTAGAAAAATGAAGGATAGAATTTTGGAACTTATGAAGAGTCAGCACATGACTCAACAGACTTTTGCTAACTTTCTTGGTATTGCTCCGGCAACACTGAGCAGCATCTTTAATGGCAGGACGAGACCGACATTGAATATCGTCGAGGCTGTGAAGTCCAAGCTCCCGGGAGTGTCGACCGACTGGTTGATGTTCGGAACCGGTTCTATGTATCGGGATGAAGAAAACTCATCCACAAATGAAAACCCAATCGCGGGGGTCTCTCCCTTTGAGCCCGTTCTCGACTTCGGGGTGTCCCCTGCCACTCCATCAGTGGGCGGCGGACAGAAAAACTCACCTAAGGAGGTGGTGAAAATAATTGACAAACCGCAACGAAAGATAACTGAAATCAGGATTTTCTTTGACGACCAGACTTGGGAATCTTTTGTTCCCAAGAAGTAGATTCTCCGAAATATTCGTTACCTTTGCAATATAAATCCTTGCAAGACGAATAGATGAAGAAATCGTGTATTGACTTGAGGGTTGTCGGCGTTGAGCATTTAAATGAGAAAAATGTCCTTCTGAAGCTCACCGACAGCGCCCCTTTGCCTGAGATGATGCCGGGTCAGTTTGTTGAGGTCAGGGTCGACGACTCTCCTCATACATTCCTCCGTCGCCCCATTTCCATTAATTTTTTCGATGAGGAGCGCAACGAATTGTGGCTCTTGGTGGCGGCCATTGGCGAGGGAACGCGCCGTATGGCCAGGCTGAAAGTGGGCGACACGCTGAACTGCGTGCTGCCGCTGGGCACCGGATTCACGATGCCCGGGACCCCTGGCGAGCGTCTTCTGCTCATCGGCGGGGGCGTCGGCGTGGCCCCTCTTCTCTATTTCGGGAAAAAGATCCGGGAGTTCGGAGCCCGCCCCACCTTCCTTCTGGGCGCCCGTTCCGCTAAGGATCTACTGGAGTTGGACGAGTTTGACCGGTATGGGGAGGTGTGTGTTACCACGGAGGACGGCTCCTTCGGCGAGCAAGGATTCGTAACCGGGCATTCCGTGCTCAGCTCCCGGTTCGACCGGATATCCACTTGCGGCCCCAAGCCGATGATGGTTTCCGTGGCCCGGTATGCCCGTCGGGCCGGCATTGAGTGTGAGGCCTCGCTGGAGAACATGATGGCTTGCGGACTGGGAGCCTGCCTGTGTTGCGTGGAGAAGACCACGGAGGGAAACCTCTGCGTGTGCAAGGAGGGTCCGGTGTTTAATATTCGGAGGTTGCTATGGTAGACTTACATGTAAAGATAAATGATTTAGAGCTGAGGAATCCGGTGCTGACAGCCTCGGGCACATTCGGCTATGGTCTGGAATTTGCCGACTTCGTGCCCCTCGACGGCTTGGGAGGCATTATCGTAAAAGGTACCACGCTGCGCGCGCGCGAGGGCAATGACTATCCCCGCATGGCGGAAACCGCCTCGGGAATGCTCAACTGCGTGGGGCTTCAGAACAAGGGCGTGGACCATTTCCGCACGCAGATCTACCCCCGGATAAAGGACATCGACACGCACATGATCGTGAATGTGAGCGGAAATTCGCCCGAGGATTATGCCGAGTGTGCCGCCCGCATCGACGCTCTCGACAGGATTCCTGCCATCGAACTGAACATTTCCTGCCCGAATGTGCATCAGGGCGGCATGGCCTTCGGCGTTAGCCCGGAGGGGGCATCGTCGGTGGTCAGGGCGGTCAGGGCCCGCTATCACAAGACCCTCATCGTCAAGCTCTCGCCCAATGTTACGGATATAGCCGACATCGCGCGGGCCTGCGAGGCCGAGGGAGCCGACAGCGTGTCGCTCATCAACACGCTGATGGGCATGGCGATAGACATCGAGCGGCGGTGCCCCGTGCTGAGTATCACGACCGGCGGACTGAGCGGACCCGCCGTTAAGCCTGTCGCCCTCCGCATGGTCTATCAGGTGGCGCACGCCGTCAAGATTCCCGTCATCGGGCTCGGGGGCATCTGCACGGCCGAGGATGCCATTGAGTTTCTCATGGCGGGGGCCACGGCCATCGAAATCGGGACGGCCAATTTCCTCGACCCTGCCGTTACGATCAAGGTCAGAGACGGGCTCGGCGCATGGCTCGAGGCACATGGCTGCTCGTCGGTCAGCGAGATTATCGGTTGTCTGGACTGACCGGGCCTTTGGCGGCGGAGGGCCGGCCCCTTGCCCCGGACTGTCCTCCGGGGAGATGCGCGGATAGGTATGTCGCTGCGGAAGACGGCTTCCGCGGGTGTTACACGCTGCTTGTAATGCTGTTACACGCAGCGTGTAATCGTATTACAAGCCGTGGGTAAGGAAGACGCCATCCCTCTGCAACCTACAGGCTTACAGGAGGATGGCGCGGAGGAAAGGATGGATTGGTTTGACTTATTTTACGCCGTTCATGGCTTTTATCACCGTAATGTCGCCGTTGTTATGGGGTGTTCCGTCGGCGTTCAGAATGTCGTGGAACCACTCTAACGGCTCGCTGCCGTCGTCATGAGGGTCGTCCCATGCAAAGCGTGTGTTGGTTTTGCCGGTAACAAAGCCCCAGTTGATGGCCATTACATTGTATTTTTTCAACATCGGCATGGTGTTGTAGAAGTAGCAGTCGGAGCGACGAGCCATGTATTCGGTGCATATCAGCGGGCGGTTGAACATGAGCAGATACTGGATTTGTATCTCATGTTCCTCGGGTTTGCGGTAGTCGTGGTAGGAGATGACATCGGAATTGCCCAGCTGAAAGGCGTTCAGCTCCTTGAATCTCAGGTCTCTGTTCCACACGCCTGCGGTGAGGGGCTGCGACGGTTTCACGCTGCGGGCCCACTCGAAAGCCTTGCGAAGCAGGGGCAGGGAGGTGGCAAAGTGGTTGTTGTTGCCCGGTTCGTTGTAGAGATCCCACATGAGAACGCGCTTGTCCTGGCCAAAAGTCTTGATAATATCTTTTACATAGCGCTCGAGTTTCGGGAAAAGGGTGGTGGTGTCGCTGCGCAAGCTTACGCTCGGATCCTGCACCCAGCCGCTGTTATGCACGCCTGTTTTCGGTGCGGGTTGGTCTCCATAGTGCGACTCTGCGTTCCAGCAGTCGTCGAAAAACACGAAAAACGGGCGGATGTTATGGCTCTGGCAGATGTCAAGAAATGTTGACATGTTTTTCTTTAACTCCTTTGGACTGTGTTCGTAGACGACGCTGCTGAGGAACACGCGCATCGTTTTAAAGCCCAGTTTCTGGGCCCATCCCAGTTCCTCGTCGATGCGCTTGGGGTCGAATGTCTTCGCGCTCCACATCTCAATCTGGTTGATGGCCGTTGACGGTATGTAGTCGCAGCCCGACATCCACGGCATTTCTGCATACCATTTGTTGGCGCGTTGTTCGCTCCAGCGGCCGGAAAGGGTCTGTGCCTGTAGGGTTGAGGCCATTAAAAACAAGGCGAGCAGGCAGATAAGCCTGAAAAGATTTTTACGTTTCATAAGAATACTTATTTTGGTTAATGAGATTTCGATAGCAAAGATAAAGAATTATTTTCTTTTCGTTTTAATATTCGTGCAAAATTTTATAATTTGCGTATCGAACGAAAATCATCAAAACTTTAAATTGACGATGGTTTCTGGGGTGGTCTGGGGGATGAACCGGCCGGATTATAGGGGCAGGACACCAAGACCGGCCTGCAGGATTGGGACTACAATTTTATTAATTTAATCATACCGTGAGCCCCTGTTGATTGCCTCATGAGCCTTGTCCTCCTTCCGCCAAACGGATTTCCGTTCCGCCGAAGTGATGGCGGCACTTGCCCCTAAGTTTCGTGTTGTCTTTATAAAATACCGATTTTTAGGTATTTTAGAGTATTTGTTTATTTGCTATCTTTGCAGCAGTAAAACTTTGGCTTATGACAAGAAATGAACACCCAATACGGCATGGGCGTGGATTCCCATCGCAGCAGACGCACCGTTCGAGAAAGAGCGGTGCGTTTTTTTGTGAACGAAACAGAACAATGTTCATTATTGCAGGATCCCATTCTCTATGCAGACACTGAAAGATGACATACGGCAGCGCATTCTCGCGGCGGCACGCGAGGAGTTTATTACCCGTGGCGTAAGATGCACTTCCATCCGTACGGTGGCGCGCAAGGCAGGCATTGCCGTGGGAAATGTATACAACTATTTCGGCAGCAAGGACGAACTGTTCTGCGAAGTGCTCCGTCCGCTCATCAACACGCTCAACCGCCATATCCTGTCGCATAACGAAGAGCGCCATCTGAGCATTGATGTCTTCAGCGTGAGGAGGTTTCAGGATGAGTATATCGCGGCCATGAAGACGCTCGTGAAGGATTCCCGCCCCGAGCTCCGGCTGCTGCTCTTCAATGCCGAGGCTACCTCCCTCTCCGGATACAAGGACCGGATTATCGAGCATCAGACGAGGATAGGCATGGAATACCTGCGCCTGATGAAAGAGCGCTATCCGCATATCAATATTGACATTTCCCCTTTCTTCCTGCACATCGCAAGTTCCACCTGGATGAGTCTTTTCTCCGAGCTCGTGGAGCACGAGGACTATGAGGACTGGGAGATAGAGCACGCGCTCAGGCAGTATGCCGCTTATAGCACGGCGGGCTGGAAAGAACTGATGAAACCATGACAAATCAAAAACATATAAGGATATGATAAAGACACTCAAACACTTAGGGGTTTACATGGGCGGCCGCAGACTGCTGCTGCCCTGCTCCGTCGGGCTCTCGGCAGTCAATGGGTTGCTGTCGCTTGTTCCCTTCATTCTGCTGTGGCTTGTGGTGCGCACGCTGTTTACGGCGGAGGCCAGCCTTGCCGATACGCCCGTATGGGACTATGCCATCGCGGCGTTCGTGATATCCGTGGCAAATGTGCTGCTCTACTTCGCGGCCCTCATGCTCTCCCATCTTGCCGCTTTCCGTGTGGAGACCAACATGCGGCGCAGCGCGATGGAACGGCTCATGCGTGTGCCGCTGGGGTTCTTCGAAACGCAGGATACGGGTCGCATGCGAAAGATCATAGACGAGGATTCGGGGCAGACGCATACCTTCGTGGCTCACATACTGCCCGATGTGGCCGGCACCCTTGTCGCGCCGCTCGGGGTCATCATTATCCTGCTCACGATAGACTGGCAGCTGGGCATAGCCTCGATGGTGCCGATAGTCTGCGCCTTCGGCATCATGGGCTATATGATGGACCCCAGAAACAACCGTTTCCAGCGGATGTATCTCGACGCGCAGGAGAAGATGAGCTCCGAGGCGGTGGAGTATGTGCGCGGCATCCCTGTCGTGAAAGTATTCCAGCAGACGGTGTTCTCGTTCAAGCGATTTTACGACAGCATCATCAGCTATCGCGACCTTGTCATCAAATACACGCTCCAGTGGCGCACGCCCATGTCGGCCTACACCGTTGCCATCAACGCCTTCGCCTTCTTCCTCGTGCCCACAGGCATCATCCTGATAGGGCACGGCGGGCAGCCGGCGGTCATCGTTGCCGACATGATCCTATATGTGCTGATAGCGCCGATTATAGCCGCCAATGTGATGAAGGCCATGTATCTCAGCCAGAATCTCTTCTTGGCGAGCGAGGCGGTGGACCGCTTGGAGAAACTCACTTCTGCGCCGCCGCTTCCCGCCGCCGTAATGCCGGAGAGCCCCCAGGCGTTCGACATCTGTCTCCGTGATGTCTCGTTCCGCTACGAGGGAGCGGAGCAAGACGCCGTGAGCCATATCCATCTCACCATTCCTGAAGGGAAGACGGTGGCACTTGTGGGAGCGTCAGGAAGCGGAAAGACCACCATCGCAAGGCTCATTCCCCGTTTTTGGGATGTGCGGGAAGGAAGTGTGAGCATCGGCGGCATAGATGTGCGGCAGATGGACAAGGCGGAACTGATGCGCGGCGTGTCGTTCGTCTTTCAGAATACCCGCCTGTTCAAGACCTCCATCTTGAGCAACATCCGCTATGGCAGTCCCGAGGCTACGCTCGACGAGGTAAACCGTGCCGTGGACCTCTCGCAGAGCCGTGAGATTATCGACCGGCTCCCGCAGGGATTAGATACCGTGATCGGAGCCGAAGGCACTTATCTCTCAGGCGGAGAGCAGCAGCGCATCGTCCTCGCCCGTGCCATTCTCAAGGATGCTCCCATCGTGGTGCTCGACGAGGCTACAGCCTTTGCCGATCCCGAAAACGAGTATCTCATCCGTAAGGCTCTCTCGCATCTCACCCGGGGCAAGACCGTGCTGATGATAGCCCATCGACTGACCACCGTGCAAGATGCCGACAACATCGTGGTAGTGGATGGCGGCGGCATAGCCGAGCAGGGCACACACGAGCAGCTGATAGCCCGGAAGGCGCTCTATTATAATATGTGGAGCGAATACCAGAAAGCGGTGGCGTGGAAACTATAACCATCAAAAAAGACATACGACAATGATCAGATACTTTCAAAACCGTTTCGCCCTGTCGGAAAAAGGGGCAAAGGACTTGCGGCGAGGCATCGCCTTCTCCACTCTGCTCAACCTTGCGTTGATGTTGCCGCCCACCTATTTGTTTCTCTTCCTCATGGAATACATCGGCACGCAGCCCCTGCTGCATCGGCACACGCTGTGGTTCTATCTGCTCTTGGCCGCGGGGCTGGCGGTCGTCATGTTCATCGTGGCCCGATGGCAGTACGACAGTACCTATACCACCGTCTACACCGAGAGCGCTCAACGCCGCATCGGCATGGCTGAAAAGCTGCGCCGACTGCCGCTGGCCTTCTTCGGCGAACACAATCTTTCCGACCTCACCTCCACCGTGATGGAAGACTGCACGCAACTGGAACACACCTTCTCGCATGCCGTTCCGCAGCTGTTTGCCTCCATGCTGAGTGTCGTCATCATTGCCGCAGGACTGTTCTATTACGACTGGCGGCTGGCTGCCGCACTCTTCTGGGTCGTGCCGCTGGCTGTGGCTACGCTATTGCTGTCGAGGCGCCAGCTCGACAAGGTTTTCGCAGAACACTATCACATAAAGCGCGGCGTAACCGAGCAGATTCAGGAAGGACTGGAATGCATGCAGGAAATCAGGTCGTACAGCGGCGAGCAGGCATACTGCCACAGCTTTGACCGCCGGCTGAAGGCTTATGAAAAGGAGCTGGTCCGCGGCGAGTTGGTGGCAGGCGTCTTCCTCAATCTCTCCGCCATGCTGCTGAAATTGGGCATGCCGACGGTCATCCTCTTCGGTGCGTGGCTGCTGCAGCGTGGCGATGTATCGGTATTCGTCTACATGGCGTTCCTCATAGTCTCGGCCATGGTCTACAATCCGATCCTGGATGTGTGCGGCCATCTTGCCTTGCTCGCCTTTCTCGATGTGCGTATCAATCGCATGAAGGAAATCGAGGCCATGCCGGAGCAGGAAGGAAGCAAGGAGGCGGAACTGAAGAACTACGACATCGAGTTCCGCAATGTGAGTTTCGCTTACGAGACCGCGAAACAGGTGTTGCATAATATTTCTTTCACGGCTCGTCAGGGAGCGGTAACCGCACTCGTAGGTCCGTCGGGCGGAGGAAAGAGCACTACCGCCAAACTTGCCGCCCGCTTCTGGGACATCGACGGCGGACAGATACTGCTCGGCGGACGCGACATTGCCACCATAGACCCCGAGACCTTGTTGAGAAACTATGCCATCGTCTTTCAGGATGTGCTGCTTTTCAATGCCTCGATAGCCGACAACATCCGCGTCGGCAAGCGCGATGCCACCGACGAGGAAGTGCGCCGTGTGGCGCAGCTGGCGCAATGCGACGACTTCATCAGCCGCATGCCGCAGGGTTACCACACGATTATCGGCGAAAACGGAGAAACGCTTTCGGGCGGTGAGCGCCAGCGCATCTCCATCGCCCGCGCTCTGCTGAAGAACGCCCCCGTCATCCTCCTTGACGAAGCCACCGCCAGCCTCGACGCAGAGAACGAAACGAAGATACAGGCCGCTATCTCCGAGCTGGTGCGCGACAAGACCGTCATCATCATCGCCCACCGCATGCGCACCGTCCGCAATGCCGACCATATCGTGGTGCTCAACGATGGTACCGTTACAGAGCAGGGCACGCCTGCCGAACTGATGGCCCGGGGAGGCGAGTTTGCCCGGATGGTGAGGTTGCAGCAGGAAAAACAGTAATAGCAAAAAATAACTGAAGCAACAATGAAAATCGTAAGAATCAACAGTAAATTCAAGCAGTTGGCAGACTGGATACTCCGCCACCGCCTTGTGGTGGCTGCATTGTTTGCGGTTGTCGTCGCCTTCTCGTTTGTGGGCGTGAAGCGTATCGTGATGAGAACTTCGTTCGACGACTATTTCGTGAGCGACGACCCGATGCTGCTCAAGACCAATGAGTTTAAGTCCATCTTCGGCAACGACTACTATGTGGCGGTGTTGGTGAAGAACAAGGATGTCTTTTCCAGGCGCAGCCTGACGCTTATCCGCGAGCTCAGCAACGAGCTGAAGGACAGCCTGTCGTATGCCGACAAGGTAACATCGCTCACCGACATCGAGTTTGCCATGGGCACCGAGGAGGGCATGACCATCGAGCAGATAGTGCCCGACGAGATACCTTCGGATGCCGCTTCGCTGGCCGAAATCAAACAGAAGGCATACAGCAAGCCTTATCTGGCAAGGAAGATGGTGTCGCACGACGGCACGATGACATGGATCATGGTGAAACTGCGCCCATTCCCCGAGGAAAGCGTGTGGAAGCAAACGAGCGACATTGCGCCCGACATGCTTACGGGCAAGGAAACGGGACGCATCATCGGCAAGGCCAAATATGCGGAATTATCACCCAATGCGGCAGGAATGCCCTATATGGGCTATGAGAAATTCGTCTATCTGCAAAACGAAATGAATCGGCTGTTCCTCTTCGCATTCATGGTCTCCATCATCGTGATGCTCGTCGTTACCCGCTCGCTACGCGGCGTCATAGCTCCGCTGCTCACCTCCATGCTCGCCATCCTCATAGGCTTCGGCATCATTGGCTGGACGGGAATCTTCATCGACATGAGCACGGCCATGATAGCCGTGATGCTCACCTTTGCCTGCTCCATCGCCTACAACATCCATCTGTACAATTTCTTCAAGACGCAGTTCGTGGAGACAGGAATGCGCAGGGCATCCATCAGGCAAGCCGTGGGCGAGACGGGCTGGGGAGTGCTGCTGTCGGGACTGACCACCGTCGCCGCCATGATGACCTTCCTGTCGATGAAAATCGTCCCGATGAAAGCCATCGGCATCGACACTTCCCTGTGTCTGCTTGCCGTGCTGCTCACCTGTCTGTGCATCACGCCCATCGTGCTGTCGTTCGGGAAAGACCGCAAGCCCTCTGCCGACATGTCCAAGAGTTTCGAGGGATATATCGGCGAACGCTTCGAGCGCTTCGGAAGTTTCATCATGCGCAACCATCGTTCGGTCATTGTCTCGTCAATTCTGATTACCTTGTTCTGCGGCATCGGACTATTTTTCATAGAGCCGGCGTTTGATGTCGAGAAAACAATGGGGCGGAAGATTCCTTATGTGAAGCGCTTCCTCGACCTCTGCCAAACGGAACTCGGCTCGATGTATGCCTACGACCTGATGATAACCCTTCCCCACGACAATGACGCCAAGAGGCCAGAGAACTTGCAGAAGCTCGACCGGCTGGCAACGACGGCCGACGGCTACAAACTGACGAAGCGGCACAACTCCATCACCGACATCGTGAAGGACATGAACTGCACGCTGAACGGAAACAATCCACGGTTCTATCGTATCCCCGCCGATGCCGACATGGTGGCACAGTTGCTGTTGCTCTATGAGAATGCGGGCGGCACGGAGTCGGAATATTGGATGGACTATGACTATAAGCGGTTGCGGCTGCAGTTGGAGCTGAAGGATTACAATTCCAATGAGGCCGAAAAGGAGATGGACGCCTTGCAACAGGAAGCCCGCAGGCTCTTCCCCGGTGCTCATGTGTCGGTGGTAGGCAATATACCGCAGTTCACCGTGATGCAGCAGTATGTGGAACGCGGGCAGATGTGGTCGATGTTGCTCTCGGTGCTGGTCATCGGCGTTATTCTCGTACTCGTCTTCGGCAACTGGAAAGTGGGGCTCGTGGGCATGATACCGAACATTGCCCCTGCCATCATCGTGGGCGGCATGATGGGCTGGCTGGACTATCCGCTCGACATGATGACCGCCTCGCTCATCCCGATGGTGCTGGGTATCGCCGTCGACGACACCATCCACTTCATCAATCATTGCCATGTGGCCTACGACAGATGTGGCGACTATGGGACGGCCATTAACAGAACCTTTCGTACCGAGGGACTTGCCATCGTCATGTCCACCGTCGTCATCTCGGCAACCTTTGCGGGTTTCATCTTCTCCGACGCCACCCAGATACGCAACTGGGGAATCCTGGCCGTGGCCGGCATGGTGTCGGCACTATTGGCCGACCTTTTCCTCACGCCCATTCTCTTTAGGTATCTCCGTGTGTTCGGTAAAAACAATAACAAGCAATTAAAGAATGGAGGAGGTAACTCCCTAACTCCTTAACTCCTAAAAAATATCTATTATGAAAACAAGACATTTTATATCATTGTCGCTCATCGCCATGCTGGCGGTTTGCGGCGCACAGGCAGCGGGCCCGTCGGGCAGGGATATCATGCAAAAAGTGAAGAACCGTGCCGATGGCGACACCCGTTATGCCACCATCGAAATGACGCTCATTCAGAAGAGCGGGCACAAGCGTGTGAGAAAACTCGAATCATGGGCAATGGACATAGAGAAAGACACGAAGAGAATCATGTTCTTCACCTATCCCGGCGATGTGAAAGGCACGGGATTTCTCACCTGGGACTACGACAGCCCAGACAAGGTGGATGACAAGTGGCTCTATCTGCCGGCAATGAAAAAGACCCGCCGCATCAGCGGAAAGTCGGCCAAGACCGACTACTTCATGGGCAGCGATTTCACCTATGACGACATGAGCACGCGCAGCGTGGACGAGGAAAGGCACACCTTTCTGCGGGAGGAAACACTCGACGGACACCGCTGTTGGGTCGTAGAGTCGGTGCCTTACGGCAAGGACGATATCTATATGCGCCGTGTTACATGGATTCGACAGGATTGCCTGATGGTGGTCAAGGCCGAGTATTACGACAAACTGAACAAGTTGCACCGCAGTCTTACCATCTCCGACATAGAGAAGGTGCAGGGCTTCTGGACGATGCACCTCATGCAGATGGCGAATGTGCAGACCGGGCACAAGACCCTCATCCGCATGAGCGGTCAGAAGTTCAATGTGAAGGTATCGCCCAATCTCTTCACCGTTTCCAAATTAGAGAAAGGACTCTGACATGAAAACGCTGCGCTTGTGGATGCTCTTGCTCGTGCCGGTGTTCTCGGCACAGGCATCGGCTCAGACCGACACCTTGTTGGTCGGAGAAGGTTCAGCAGGATTGGAACTTACCCAGCAGGAAGAAGCCGGTAATGAGGATGACAGCTCCTTGCGGTTGCAGGTGAAAGGTTTCCTTGACACCTACCATGCTGTCAGGACAGAGGGCGAAGCCGACTGGATGGCGTCGAGGACCCGTGCGCGGGGAGAGCTGAAGCTCGAAAAAGGGGCGGCGGCTCTTTTCGTGTCCTTAAACGCTACCTATAACGGGATATTGAAGGAGCGGACGGGATTGGAGTTGCGCGAGGCTTATCTTTCTTACGCAAAGGGAAATCTTGACTTGCGTGTGGGTCGGCAGATCGTTGTGTGGGGAGTGGCGGACGCGCTGCGCGTTACCGACTGTGTGTCGCCGTTCGACTACACGGAGTTTCTTGCACAGGACTACGATGACATCCGCATGCCCGTCAATGGTCTGCGGGCGAGATACACTTGGCGCTCAGTAACTTTCGAGGCAGTGTGCAATCCCGTGGCCGACTTCTTCATCCTGCCGACAGACGAGCGCAATCCGTGGGCGGTGCGGTTGCCGTCCGTGTCATTGCCCTACACCATCGATCTGGAAAGCGGCAAGCCTGAGAAAAGACTCAGGAACATGGAGTTCGGCGGACGGCTAACCGTCAACCTCAGTGGGATAGACTTCTCTGTAAGTGCCTTGCGCACATGGAACAAGTTGCCTGCCCTTGCCCTCGTTTTGTCGGACGACAGGCAGTCGCTCCGCATAAACGGACACTACCGCCGCATGACGATGCTGGGCGCCGACTGCTCATTGCCCCTCGGGCAGTTTGTCTTTCGCGGCGAGGCGGCCGGCTATATGGGCGAGGCGCAGGGGGGAGACCTGGGACGAGGCACGGCACGGCGCAACACATTCCATGCCCTTGTGGGCGTGGACTGGTATCCGGGCGACGACTGGAACATCAGCGCGCAGTATTGCCATAAATATGCGTCGGGCAACCTGGACGGCCTCTCCCTCCGGCGCAATGCCGGACTCGCCACGGCAAGGGTCTCGAAGGAGCTGCTGCGCAACACACTGAAGCTTTCCACCTTCGCGTACATCGATGTTGCAAACGGCGGCATCTTCAACCGCTTCTCCACATCCTATTCGCTCAACGACCAGATAGAACTCACCGCAGGCTATGACTATTTCCATGCCGACAAGGGACAGTTTGCCATTTACGCGAAGAACTCGGAGGCATGGATAAAGATGAAGTACAGCTTCTAACGGCACGGGGAATCATGCAGGAAGCTATTTAGGTTCCGGAATTTAAGGGTTTTCCGGCAGAGCGTATAATGACTGCGGGGCCGTGCCCGGAACCGCTGCGCATGACCGTGCGGTCTTCGGCCGGCATAGGGGAGCATCATCTGCAGGCCTCCGTAAACTTGTTGAACTCCTTCCTGTAGCCGTTGAAGACATTGATGTCCACCTCTCCGTGGATGCCGCTCACCCTGCCGTCGGGGCTCAGCTGCCAGTAGACGAGCCTCACATCGGGCTTGTATTCTCCGTAGCGGGCTATCCACACGGGATAGTCGCGCTTGATGTCGGGGGCATAGGGGAGGTGATTGTTCACGAACATCTGGCTGATGTAGAGCACGGGCTTTCGTCCCGTGGCCTCCTCCACGGCCTTGAGCCATGCCCTTACGGCTGTCCACAAGGCCTCTTCACCTCCCATCCTGCGTATCTGCGAGGGTGTGGGCTCCACATCCAGCACGGGCGGGAAGTCGCCCTTCTGCACCTTCGAGTGGCGCAGAAACCAGTAGGCCTGTTCCCGGGCGGGCGAGGTGGTCGAGAAGAAGTGGTAGGTTCCCACGGGAATGCCCCGCCGGCGTGCCTGCTGATAGTCGTCGGCATAGTATTTGTTGAGCACCGTGATGCCTTCGGTCGACTTGATGTAGAGGAACGATACGGGGTAGTCCACCTTGCCTCTGACACGCTTGCGGCTGAGGGTTCCCAGATGGGTGATGCGCAGTTTGTCCCAGTCGATGGGGTAGTGCTTCTTGCCGATGTCGTGCTGGAATCGTGAGATGTCGATGCCGTAGATGCGCTCCGAGGTGTAGACGAGCCGCTCTCCGCGGTAGACATCCTGCTTCCACTCTCCCGCGCGCAGCAGGGAAGCCGGGCCGATGGCGAATCCGAATCCGTTGCGCTGCCCCTCCGTCCATTTGCCCTCATAGCGCACGCCGCCCGGGCTGATGAAGGTGCCGTGCCCCGTGGGCGTGCCGTGGCGGTTCATGTCGCCGCTGTAGGTACCCGTGGCATCTGTGCGCGTGCCGTAATATAAGGTGTCGGCGGCGAAGAGTCCGTGCGTCTCCCTGCCGAGCGCGTCGAGGATGAGCCCCGCTTCGCTGCGCTTGCCGCCCAGGAACCAGCCCGCATACTCAATGCCCTTTTTACCATATACGACGCCGAAACCCGAATAGGCCTTTTGCAGGAAACCGTTGGAAGTATCGCCTTTGACGGTCAGGAGGCTCGTGATCCGCGGCTTCCGACAGGCCTTGAAGCCGTCTTCCGCATAGCGTTCGAGGAAGTATTGCTCCCTGACGGTCTTCAGCCATGGCCACAGGCTGACGGCTGCCACGGTGAGGGGCTTGATCTTCGAGCGGGTGCGAAACCTCATGTAGGAGTCTCCCTCGCCCCGGTTGGTCCAGTCCACGGCCTCTCGGCGCAGCCTTCCCCTTGTCCGGTAGACCACGGCGTAGCGTGTCGTGAGCCTCACCTCGGCGTTCCGTCCGGCCAGTGCCTTCTGCAGGAGCGAGTCTACATGGCGCAGGGAGTCGATCTCGGTGCTTATCTTCTGTGCATATCGGTATATCTCCGTGTAGCCCTCGTCCTGCACGCCGTGCACACGGAGGTAATACCTCAGCTCCCTCTGCTGGCGCCTCAGCCCGCCGAGCACGGAGTCGTTGTCGGCGAGTTCCCGGGTAAGCCAGGCCTTCAGCCGCGGCGAGAAGTCGTCCCGGGGAATGGCGGTACTGCGCTCGTAGGGCGTGCTCGCCAGTCTGCCCAGACACGAGGGGAGGAGCCACAGGCGGTTGATCCACACGGCGGGCGTATAGGTGGTGTCGGGGGCGAACGACAGGGCGGAGTCGCCGTCTATGTTCAGCTGATAGGCTGTGGCATGCTCGATGAGGGCCGTGCTTCGCCTCATGACGCTTTCAGAGGGCAGCCAGAACCGCCAGACGAGTGTTCCGGCAATGACGAGGAGCACGATGCCGACGATTTTCCGGCGCGTGTTTCGATTGGTTTTCATATCTGATTTCATGAATCCGAATGCGAGATTATAAGGATTTTCCGGACAAACGGCCATCGGGAGGGCCGCAAAAGAGCCTCTCCCCGGTTGTTACAGGAGTCTGACGGCATAGCCCGTCAGGATGGCGATGGTGAAGCTGGTGAGGGTTCCCACCAATACATACTCGGTGGCCCTGATGTCGCGCGCCTTGTTCAGGTCGCCGTATCGGAAGATAGACTTGGCCGCGAGGAGGAATCCGATGCCTTCCGTGCTGTCCACGAGGATGAATGTCAGGATCAGGATACGCTCCAGATATCCGATCCATTTGCCGGCGTCGGGCAGTCCGCCTATTGTCAGTCCGCCCTTCTCCCACCGTCTCAGGAGCAGGTTCATGAAGACAGAGGTGGGCTTGAGCACCACGGTGTAGCCGATGAGATACTTCACGAGGGTCTCCGGATTGTCGAGCAGCCGGACTGCTTCCCCGCAGAGTTCCGACCCCTGGCAGCCGGCTGTGAGCAGGGCGATTACGGCCAGGTGGGCGCCCTGGTCCAGCAGGAAGGCACGCAGGGAGCGACCCTTGTGCCGCGTCTTGAGGGTGTCTATCACGAAGTGCGATATGAAAATGACGAGGGGAATCTCCCAGCCTGTCCATTCGGCGACCAGCAGGTAGGCCGTCAGGGCATGGATGCCGGAATGGAGGAGCAGGCAAGTCCACCTCTCCTTGCCGGCGGCGTTCTTGCCTTGGCTCATCCTGTCGGTCTGCAGGAAGAAGTCGGCAATGATGTGTGCGAGTATCAGTCGGAGCAGGAGTTGCATGCTTATTTGTCGTTAAGGGTGATCAGGTCGTGGTATCGGGACAGGTAGGAGCGTATGAGTTTTTCCTTGGCCAGCACGGAAATCCTGCTGATGTTCTGGGGCGACTGCTGCTGCAGCTCCGCTATTTCCTTCTGGGTCTTCTGGAAGGCTATGGACTGGTAGACGACGGACGACTGTGTCGGCGTCCAGTTCGAGATGATGTCGTCGGCGAAGAGCGTGCTCACCTTCAGTTCCTCGTTTACGCTTTTCCACCGCGTCCTGACGGCCAGGCAGCTCTTTCCCAGTTCGTCGAAGGCCCGGCCTGAATACTGGAAGGCCTCTCCGTCGGAGGCGGTGATGTGGCGGGAGGCAAACTCTATGCCGCCCACTCCTATGGCCACCCTTGCGTCCCAGGTGCCGTCGGTGTCCCTCGGCGTGCTCTTGCGCAGGCCGGCCCTTATCAGTATGGCTATCTGCAGGGCTGCCTCGGCCTTGCCGACGACCATCTGGAAACTGTCTCCGCGAAACACTTCGTATTCCAGCGGGGAGAGCGCCTTCAGGTCGGTTGCGATGTGGTCGAGTTCCCGCAACAGCCTCGGCCTCTGCTCAATGGGGATGGCGGAGGAGTTGATGATGTCTCCGGTGATGACGGCTTTCATGATTCTTTCGTTTGATTTCCACTGCAAAGATATACAAAAGAATGTAAACTCCAATGATTTCGGGTTGTTTTTTTTGAAACAATCTCTTTTGTTTGCTTTTCAGGGGGAAGTTCAACCTTCACGGGTTGTTATCCGCAGAACAACCTCGCGTTGACGGTTCTTCAAGACCTCTGTTGCCGGCAGGACTGTTCGGGCATGTCTCCTGATGGGTGGCCGTCGGTCGACGGAAAAACAAAAGGTATGCTTCTGTCGGACAAAATCGGCGAAATTGTCTGACGAATTCGCCGAAATCGTCGCACAAAATCGCCGAAATCGTCAGAGGGTCGGTAAGGCTTGCCGCCATCTCAACCTGTTTCTTCCGGACAGGTTGAAGAATTATGTTAAACGCCGCTGCCAAAAGACGGGCAAAAATCCCTGCCCCTATGGCACAGGGCATATTCTCAGCCAAAGGAGCATAGCCGTTTATGGTAACGGGCTATGCTCCTTGTAGTGGGATGGAAGCATGATCGGGCTATCGCTTGTTCAGGCTGTCCCGATACAGCGATGCCGACTGCTATTCAGGCCACAGGCAGTGCGCGTTCTGCCGGTCGCCATATCCCGTGTGCACTCTGTCTCTCGCAACATATATGTTGTAGCCGTTGAGATTCATATCGGGGCGGGGCGTACTTGACCAGTAATAGCCTCTTTGCCCAATGAATCTCAACTCGCTGGGCTTTAAGTCTTTTCCTGAATAATGACCTGTAAGATAATAGCCGAAGACCGGCAGGAAAATATAGTTGGACAAAATGTCAGGCTTGCCCAATGTAATTGTCTTATTGTCATACTCAAACTTCTCATATAGCTTCGGGTTAGAAGAAGTCGCCGTGAAGTTTGTTCCATCAGGGGCACTCTGCTTGAGATCCGCCGGGCTCTTGTGATTTTCCGCCGCGATGACGCTGCGCTTCTTCAGCCACATGCCTCCTTGATACAAATGCTTCATGATACACCATATAGAGGGATCCCAATGAGGGGTTCCCTTCTCGGCATACCAACGAAGCTCGTTGGCATTGGGACAGTCCTTTGCCGAGCGTGCGGCAGAAACAGGAAAGGAAAGGGGATTGTACCACCGTGGGTCGGACGCATTTTTGGGGTAATGATTGAGATTGGCCTGCCCATTGAGGATAGGCTGATAGTCTTCATGTCCTTTCCATGCATGCTGATTTACGGCTGCATCCCACATATAGTAGATGTCGCTCGAGTAGTGGGGGACGCCAAGGTCGGCAGCCACTCTCTTGTTCTTTCCCTCTCTGAAAGTCAGTGTGCCGTAGTTCTTCGTAACCGTTCCGGTTACAAGCGTCTCGCTGTCATGGAGCGTATACTCCACAGTGAAGTTGTTATAAATGCCGGGAGCGAGCACCATGATGGCGGCATTCTTGTCAATCTTAGGTTCGGTGGGGACGGGGAAGCCGTTGAGACCGTCGCCGTTCAGATTGAGCGTGATGCTTTGGTTGGAGGGATTCGCAGAGGGGCGAGACGCAAGGTCGATGCCGTTGTCATTGAAACTGAACTCTCCGGCAAGGGCCTCATCGGCGGTAACCTTGATTTGCGTTACTTTCACGGCGTCTGCGAAACCATGGCTGTAATAAGGGATAAAGGTTATGTATGACGCCTTGTGTGAAAGGGTAAATCTATACCTTCCCCCATCCTTAGTGGCGGTTGCCGTGCCGCAGTCGCCGTCAGTACCGATATGGCTGCCATCGTTGGCATCCTTCTGCTCTTGTTTAGACTTTATCGTTACCTTATCGCCCACGGTCTTGCCATTACCCGTATAGCGGACAGGGTAGCTTTCCGCGGTATATGTACCGGTAAAATAGAACTTGGCAGTAGCGGTCTTTCCGCTGATGTTATTCTTTGAATTTTTAATTAAGGGAGATGTGCCCGAACCGCTGTTAATCCACAAGGTGTCGCCCGCAGTCCAATAGAAGTCTATGGCGGAGCCATTGTAGATGCCCATTGTCCGGGTTGCGGCCTTGCCCAGGCGGGGAGATTCCTCAACGGCGAACTCTGTCATCCCCGTGGTTTCCTCAGTCAACTGTTCATTGTTACCCTGTATGGTGTCGTCGTTGGAGCAACTTGCGAATGCCAACAAAGCCATGGTGGGCAGGGCCCATAGAAGCTGAAGTTTCATTTTTGTTCTGTTTTTATTTTCTTACTTGTTACTTTTCTCTAATCTTCCCACGAGCCTTTACCTGCGGACACCCCGTCCTCTTCGCCGAAAAAGTTTGCTCTCTTGGCATTCAGTGTCTCGTCATCCTCGGCAGAATGGTGCCCGCCCGATGTGGAGGCATTCAGGAGGTGTCCATTCATTTTTACAGTAAAGACCTCAGTTTCAGGGTTGACATAAGTCTTTTTTGCTACTTGCCCTTTTTTCATATCGCTTGGTTTTTATAGATAAATAATTCTTCTTAATCCGTCGTTATTTCCTCCTTTGTCTTTCCCAAGAAAAGACAAGAAATCCGGCAGAGGATTTCCTGGAAAATTCTTTGCTTGTAATTGGTTCTGCGCTGATTGCCTCTCTCGCGTATTAATTATATTTGAGCGAAGTAACACCGGTAGTTCCTGTGTGTGTTGGCAAAATATCCGAGCTGACCAAATATGATATGTTAAAAGATGCGGAGAGACCGGAATCTCCCTGTACAATATCCATACCCTTGCCTGTAAGAAAAAAAAGCCGACGCTGTTTTTTATAATCTCTTATTGATTCCACTTTCTAAGTTTGCGCTGCAAAGGTAAACAATGTTTTTAAAATATGCAAGTAAAATCTGGGAATTATGCAGAAATGATGTGTAAATGAGTGCATAAGGGGCAAGCGGATATGCCTGCCAGTCAATGAGAAATCGGCGTCTGTGCAAGGAAATCCCTGCACGGACGCCGGTTTTCATATCCTTGATGGATGCATGGAGATGATTGTATACTCTGCTTGTCTGTGAGGAAACACTCACCGTTAAATAATGACAATCAAGTTTCGGGAAGCCGGAATCCGGTATTCGGAAAGGTCTGTCCGCTCGGGCGGCCATCCTTCCGCCTTTCTCTCAGTCAAGTCTCGTGCTGCGGCTCATCAGGTAAGTGTCGAGGATTACCATGGCCGTCATGGCCTCCACGATGGGCACGGCTCTCGGAACCACGCACGGGTCGTGCCTTCCCCGTGCCTTCAGGGTGGTGGCGTTGCCGCCGATGTCCACCGTGCGCTGCTCTTGGAGCAGGGTGGCCACGGGCTTGAAGGCTGTGCGGAAGTAGATGTCCTCGCCGTTGCTGATGCCTCCCTGGATGCCTCCGGAGTGGTTGGTGGCAGTGGTGATTCTCCCGTTCTCGCTGATAAAGGGGTCGTTCATCTCGCTTCCCCGTAGGGCAGCGCTTCGGAATCCCTCGCCGTATTCGAATCCCTTGGCGGCGTTGATGCTCAGCATGGCGGCTCCCAGGCGGGCGTGGAGCTTGTCGAACTCGGGCTCGCCGAGGCCTGCCTGACAGCCTTTCACCACACAGGTAACGGTGCCTCCGATGGTGTCGCCGGCGGCTTTCACCTTCAGGATGAGGCCTTCCATCTGCCGTGCCTTCTCGTCGTCGGGGCATCGCACGGTGCTTGCCTCGGTCTTCGTGAGATCGTAGCGGCGATAGTCGGGGTTGAGGACGATGTCGCCCACCTGCGAGGTGTAGGCCTTTATGCTGATGCCGAGCCCCCGCAGGGCCAGCTTGGCGAGGGCTCCCGCCACGCAGCAGCTGACGGTGATGCGTGCCGAGGAGCGTCCTCCGCCCCGATGGTCGCGGATGCCGTATTTGGCCGTATAGGTATAGTCGGCGTGCGAGGGCCGGAATGCGGTGCGCATCTCCTCGTAGTCCTGCGAGTGCTGGTCGGTGTTCGGGACGATGAAGCCTATCGGCGCGCCCGTAGACCTGCCCTCGAAGATGCCGCTCAGAAACCTCACCCGGTCGGGCTCCTGCCGCCCTGTGGTGATGCGGCTCTGGCCGGGGCGGCGCCTGTCGAGCTCCTGCTGCACGAATCCTTCATCGACCCCGATGCCCGCGGGAAAGCCGTCTATCACGCCTCCGAGGGCCTCTCCGTGACTTTCTCCGAAGGTGGTGAGCCTGAAAATATTACCCAGTGTGTTGCTCATATCCCTTATTTCTTATCGCAGTGGCAGTCTTCGCCGTGGCCATGACCGTCTCCATGGCAGCACTTTCCGTGCTCGTGGCCGTCGTGGTCTCCGTCGCAATGCCCCTCGCAGTGTCCCTCACAATGCCCGCCGCAGCCGCCTTCTCCGCTCAGCATCTTGGCAAACTGCTCGATTTCCTGGTTCGTCGCCTCGCGGTTGTCGATGATGTGCCCCTTGAAATTAAGCGTCTTTCCGGCAAGCGGATGGTTCAGATCCATCTTCACGGTGCCGTCGCTGATGGCCACCACACGGCCCATGAACCGGTTGCCGTCCTCATTCTGCAGCGGCACTACGGAGTCTACGAAGATGTGCTCATCGTCGAACTTCCCGTCGACCACGAACATTTGCCTGTCGAGGTCGAGCACATGTTCCTGCATGTATTCGCCATAGGCCTGCGCGGGGGTGAGGGTGAAGTCGAACTCGTCGCCCTCGTTAAGGTCTGCCACGGCTTTCTCGAAGTCTTCGAGGGTGATTCCGAAGCCGCTCAGGAATACGAACGGCTTGTCGGCGGAGGTCTCCTCTACGAGGCGGCTGCCCCCGTCGGTTACATCATATAGCCGGTAGGCTACATTTATCAGTTTGTTGCTCTTCTTGTCCATGTATCTTCTACATTATTTATAATTATGCCGCAAAGATACGAAAAATTGTTGTAATATTCGAAGAAGCTGGGAGTTTTAACGCCCGGAACCCTTTATGAGCCCTCTTTCGGGCGGCTGCCGCTTCGGGCTTCAATGGCTGAAACACCAAGTTTCAATGGTTGTAGGTTGGATTACAAACGGTCTGTAATAGGATTACACACTGCGTGTAACGGCGTTACAAGCAGCGTGTAAGAAGCCGGATCATGACCTCTCGTCCGGCGAATTGCCGGCAGACGGGGCACGGACCGCGGCGGGCGGGGATGCGGGCTGCCGTTCAAGATTTCCCGGCCAGAATTTGCAGATGTGATATTTTTTCGCTTACTTTGCGGCATGAAACGAATGGCTTTCACGCTTCTGGCGGTTTTCTGCGCGCTGAGCCTGAGTGCCCAGCGGCCCGACTATGCCAAGATGTCGGCCCTTGTGCGGCAGATCTCGCTCGCGCAGGAGGGTCGGCAGACGCGTGCCGCCTCGCCGCCGGAGGGCAGGGAGCCGCTGCTCTGCGCCTTCGTGCGGATAGACGGCGACGGCGACAGGGTGCTCCGCTCGCATGGCTGCGAGCCGCTGACGAGCGAAGGGAACATCTGGATAGCCAGCATTCCCCTCTCACGGCTGGCGTCGCTGTCGCGCGCCGGGGGCGTAAGGCGCATCGAGGCCGGTCGCTCCAACAGCATCCAGACCGACACGATGGCCACCATCCTCAATGCCCGGAAGGCGTATGAGGGGGGCGGGAAACTGCCCCGGGCCTATACGGGAAAGGGCGTGGTGGTGGGCGTGATGGACATCGGGTTCGACCTGACGCACCCGAACTTCTACAACGCCGACGCCACCGAGTATCGCATCAAGGCCTTCTGGGACCAGCTGGCCACCGACAGCAACCGCTATGTGGGGCGCGACTACGAGGGCGAGGAGACGCTCCTTGCCCTGGCGCACTCGAGAGACGGGCTCGACCAGACCCACGGCACCCACACCCTGGGCATCGCCGCGGGCGGCGGATGGGACCCCGACGAGCCGGGCAGGTATCGCGGCATGGCCTACGAGAGCGACATCTGCCTCGTGGCAAATGCGTCCTCGGAGGACAAGGACCTCATCGATCCGGCCGATTATTACAAGTATACCTATGCCACCGATGTGATGGGATTCAAGTATCTCTTCGACTATGCCGCGGCGCACGGGCAGCCCTGCGTGGTCTCGTTCAGTGAAGGCTCGCACGAGGATTTCCGCGGCGACGACCGGCTTTACTATGAGATGCTGGCCTCGCTCGTGGGTAAAGGCCGGATTCTGGTGGCCTCGGCGGGCAACAACGGTGGCTACAAGACCTATTTCCGCAAGCCCGCGGGGGTGGGGCAGGTGGGCTGCTTCATCACGCCCGACGGGCAGCGGGTGGCCTTCACGCTGAAATCGGCGGCTCCGTTCGCCATCACCCTCAAGGGCTGGGGCCCTGCGGGGGAGGAAAAGGAGGTGGCCACCGCAGCCATCCTGGCACAGGGGGACTCCACGCTGCGTGCCTCCACGCCCCTCGGCGAGCTGGTGATAGCGGCCTACCGTTCCTGCTACGACGCGGAGGAGGTGTGCTATGATGTCCTGCTGACGCGGATGCCCGACCTGCCTTTCTCCCTGAAAGTTACGGGCGGCAGCGCCGATGTGGAGTTCTATCAGTCGGCGGGGATCCCGACGACGAATGCCCTCGACCCCTCGCTCGACGCCGGCGAGAACACCCACAGCATCCATTCGCCGTCGAGCGCGCCGTGCGTCATCGCCGTGGGAGCCAACGGCTATCGTGAGGACATCTATACCTATAAGGGCGAGCACCGCGTCTATGAGGCGGGACTGCACGGGAAACGCTATTCGGCCTCGTCCGTCGGGCCGACCTTCGACGGCCGCATGAAGCCCGATGTGGTGGCTCCGGGCGTGAATGTCGTCTCCTCCTACAGCAGCTATTACCTCGAAAACCATCCCGGCGCATGGGATATAGAGCACTCGGATAAGAAGCACTTCGGCTTCCGGGGGCGCACCTATGCCTGGAACTACAACTCCGGCACCTCGATGGCGACCCCGGCCGTGGCCGGCGCCATCGCCCTCTGGCTGCAGGCGAAGCCCGACCTGACGCCCGAGGAGGCGATGGAGGTGATCGGCAAGACCTCCCTCCATCCCGACTCGACGCTGTCTTATCCCAACAACGAGTATGGCCACGGCCAGATAGATGTCTATGCCGGACTGCTGGAACTGCTCCACCTGACCCGGATCGAGGATATTTCCACCCATCAGCCTGCCCGTGTAACGATTCGTCCGGCACAGGACAGGCGGGTGCAGATTGCGTTCGATGCCGCTCCCGCTCATGATTTCATGGTATCGGTGTATTCGGCCGACGGCCGGAAGCTGCTGGCCCGTCGGCTCGCGGGAGGGAGCCGGGGCTATGAGCTGGATCTGTCCTGCTGCCTGGCGGGCGTGTATGCCGTGCAGGTGAACGGCGGCTCCAAGGACACCACGGGGTCGTCGCTCGTGCGCCTGTGAGCGGACGCTCCCCATTTCTTGGTATTTTCTAAAAATCACCATTTCTCGGTATTGCAACTCTCGGACAATATCCCTATCTTTGCAGCAGAAAATTAATATTAAAAGACAAGCAAAGTGAAAAAGACAGTTGTAGTGTTTGGCTCTTCTACGGGCATGTGTGAGGCAGTCGCTCAGACAATAGGTGAGAAATTAGGCGCGGAGGTCATTAATGTCTCCGACTTGGACGAGGCAAAGGTTCAGGAGGCAGAAAACCTGATCCTGGGAACCTCTACCTGGGGTGCCGGCGAGATGCAGGACGACTGGTACGACGGCGTGAAGGTGCTCAAGAGCGCCGGATTGGCCGGCAAGACGGTTGCCCTCTTCGGCGTCGGCGACTCGGAGTCTTACAGCGATACATTCTGCGGCGGCCTGAAAGAGCTTTACGACGCATGCGTCGAGGCCGGTGCCAAGGTGCTCGAAGGAGTGGACGCAAGCACATATACATACGATGACTCGGAGGCTGTGGTCGACGGTAAGTTCCTCGGTCTGGCGCTCGACGAGACCAACGAGGAGGACAAGACTCCCGAGCGTATCGACGCCTGGGTGGCTCAGATTACGCCAAGCCTTTGACAGGAAAGATTTTTAATTGTTAATTGTTGGAATAATTTCCCATGAGCGAGATAGTCCCTGTCGACATGAAAGTCCTGATGAATCATATCTATGAGTATCAGAAAGGTGTCCGCCAGATGGTGCTCTTCACTTTCAACAGAAAGTTTGAGGACTGGGCTTTGAGGCGTCTGGACCGTCAAGGTATCGACTATCTCGTTCAGCCAGTGGGCAACAGCCGACTGAATCTCTTCTTCGGGAGACGGGAATGCCTGGATGCCATCCGGCTCTTCGTAACGAAGCCGCTCAGCCAACTCACCCCGGAAGAGGACTTCATACTCGGTGCCATGCTGGGATACGACATCCGCGTGCAGTGCGAGCGCTACTGCCACCGCAAGTGCCGTTCATGTAAACAAGCGCAATAGAATAACTGTCTCTTATACACATCTCCGAGCCCACGAGACTCGACGTCATCT
>CAUULA010000029.1:0-24840 GCA_963545855.1 uncultured Prevotella sp. | reverse complement strand
ACACTCGACTAGTCGTCGGCAGCGTCAGATGTGTATAAGAGACAGATATCACCAAATGGGCAGACCGGGGAAGGTTGAAGTGAAACCAACCAAACCGTTCCACACACAAACCGATCTCAGTTTAGCCTATTCGCCAGGAGTGGCATTCCCATGTCTGGAAATCCAGAAGAATCCCGACGACGCCTACAAATATACCGACAAGGGCAACCTCGTGGCAGTAATATCTAATGGCACCGCCGTCCTTGGCTTGGGCGATATCGGTGCACTAAGCGGTAAGCCGGTGATGGAAGGCAAAGGGCTGCTTTTCAAGATTTACGGAGGCATAGATGTCTTTGATATTGAAGTGGCCGAAAAGGATCCCGAGAAGTTTTGCGAAGCCGTCGAGCGCATAGCACCTTCGTTTGGAGGTATTAATCTTGAAGACATTAAAGCCCCGGAATGCTTCTATATAGAAAACCGTCTCAAACAGACACTTGACATTCCCGTCATGCATGACGACCAGCACGGCACGGCAATCATCAGTGCCGCAGGTTTAAAGAATGCACTGGAAGTTGCCGGCAAGGATATTGCCAAAGTAAAGCTTGTCGTTAATGGCGCGGGGGCAGCGGCGATTAGCTGTACAAAACTATATTGCGCCCTTGGCCTGAAAAGGGAGAATATCATCATGCTCGACTCCAAGGGAGTCATCACTTCCGACAGGAAAAACCTCAATGAACAGAAGAAACTCTTTGCAACCGAGCGCCGAGATGTGCATACCCTGGAGGAAGCCATCAAGGGAGCGGATGTCTTCGTCGGGCTGTCTAAGGGCAATATCCTCACTCAAGATATGATTCGCTCTATGGCCGATCACCCCATTGTCTTTGCGCTTGCCAATCCCGTTCCCGAAATCAGCTACGAAGACGCAATGGCCAGCCGGCCTGATGTGCTGATGTCGACAGGGCGTTCGGACTATCCCAATCAGATCAACAATGTCATAGGGTTCCCCTATATCTTCCGCGGAGCATTGGATGTGCATGCCAAGGCCATTAATGAGGAAATGAAAATGGCCGCCGTGCATGCCATTGCCGACTTGGCAAAGCAGGCGGTCCCTGACATTGTTAACGAAGTCTATCATGTCAACGACCTGACATTCGGTCCGCAATACTTTATCCCGAAACCCGTAGACCCCCGCCTGATCACGGAGGTAAGCGCGGCCGTAGCCAAGGCTGCGATAGATAGCGGCGTTGCCCGCACTCCCATCAAAGACTGGAATGCTTACAAGGAAAGCCTACGCCAGCTGCTGGGACTGGAGACCAAGCTTACGCGCACCATCCATGCCACGGCCGCAATGCACCCCCAGCGTGTGGTGTTTGCCGAAGGCGGGCACTCCACCATGATGAAGGCCGCCGTCCAGGCTAAACAAGAAGGCATCTGCGAGCCCATCCTCTTGGGTAATCCCGACCGCCTGACCCGCCTTGCAAATCGATTGAAACTGGATCTTTCAGACATGCAGATTATTGATATGCGCGCCGACAAAGAACAGGGACGGCGTGCTACCTATGCCAAGCACTTGGCAGAAAAGCGTGCGCGGCAAGGATACACATTCGAAGAAGCTTATGATAAAATGTACGAGCGAAACTACTTTGGCATGTCAATGGTGGAGCATGGGGATGCAGATGCATTTATCACAGGACTCTACACGAGATACTCCAATACGATCAAGGTGGCCAAGGAGGTGGTCGGAATCCGCCCGGAATTCAACACTTTCGGCACCATGCACATCCTGAACACAAAGAGAGGAACTTTCTTTATTGCCGACACACTCATAAATAGGCATCCCGATGAGAATGTTCTCTACGATGTGGCTAAGCTGAGCGCCCACTCTGTCAGCTTCTTTAACGAAGAACCCGTCATTGCCATGATCAGTTATTCTAACTTTGGAACAGACACCACCGGCAGTCCCCAGCGTGTTCACGACGCGGTAGACAGGCTCCAAAAAGACTTCCCCGATCTGGCGATTGATGGAGAAATGCAGGTGAATTTCGCCCTTGACAAGAAACTCCGCGACGCAAAATATCCGTTTAATCGCTTAAAAGGAAAGGATGTAAACACGCTGGTTTTCCCCAACATGAGTAGCGCGAACGGTAGTTATAAACTTCTACAGGCTCTTGATCCAGATACCGAAATCATAGGCCCCATCCAGATGGGATTGAACAAGCCGATACACTTTACCGATTTCGAGAGCTCTGTTCGTGAGGTTGTTAACATCACTGCCATTGCGGTCATTGATGCCTATGTAGAGAAAATCAAGAACAAGCAATAGGCACAGGGGATACATCCCGAGTCCTTATCCTGGGCAAGACTCGCTTACGGCAACCATCCTGCCCAGGATTGGATGTAGCCGCAGGCATTCTTACAAGCAGCTTGTAAGGTCATTACACACAGCGTGTAATCCGGTTACACGCAGCCTGTAATCCTGTGGAAAGCAGCTTGTGCTGCTTTTCCAGATATCCCCAGACACCTTTTCTCTTGATTGCCAGAATCCATGGGCACAAGGTTCTATGGTATAAAAAGGAGGGAGACGGCCATGCTTTGGTCGTCTCCCTCCTTTATGTCGGGCATGATTATTCTGGCTGCTCGAATTTGTTTCCAGTCTCCTTTACCAGCCTACGGGCATATCTCTCTGGAAAACCTTCGCGGACAACCTTGGCTCCAAGTCCTGTTTTCGTCCGGAGGAACTTGCCCTTCTCTGTCGGTTTTACAGCCATATCATTATATTTTACAATAAGATATACTGCCAGTTGCTTCCAACGAGCCAACATCTGCTGTGCCTTCTCGTTACTATACTCGTTCAGAAACTTCAATGCAGCTGCCTTGTCCGATGCGTAAAGGGCCTTCGCTTTTTCCTCTACCGACGGCTGCAAGGCAAAATAACTTCTCTCCAAAGAGTCTCTTACTTCCTGAAGGGCGGTAAACATCTGTGAATAACGGGGATAGACCATATTGCTCACCCAGTTGCATATCCAGAACGCATTCTTGTCAGAGAAGGTTACCGCATCAGCTCCCGACGTGTTGTAACATTCCGGCTGAACCGTATTTCCACAATAAATCGGGGTATAGGCTATCATGTTACCATCGTCGTTGCCCCACCACATGACACCGCCGATCTCACGAGGCAGCCAACCGCGCATTTGGGAAACATAGCTGAACCCTGTCTGCTGGGTGCTCGTAGGCCGCTCATTGAAATACTTCCGCCCGTTTACCGTGAATGAAAGCGGGGTCGGCCGATAGGGCATCTGCCAAATGCCACCTCCCATATCAAGCGTATCCATGGCAAGTGCCGTCCCCTCATAGTGATCACGCATACAGGCTTCCACCTCCTGAACACTCACTTTATGGTCTGGGACAATCCATAAAGGCATGTCTTCCGCATTCGGGTCTTTGCCCAATGTCCATGGCAGATAACGGTCAAACCCCTTATCAAAGTGGCGGAAGAAAGCCCACACGCGGGCATCACAAAAGCGTCGCCCGCCAAAGTCGGGGGCTGCATACGCCCACTTCCAGGAAAAGTCTTTGTCCTTGCCGGAATACCACCCTTTAGAGCGGGCAAACTTTATGACATCCTTTGAATAAAGAACATTCTTCTTGTCGCTCATGTCAAACTTTCCGATACGGCTTTGGTTGGCGTGTGCACAGATGGCATTGTCAGGCACTCTCATGGCAACCCATACAATTCCTTTTGATCCTGGCCCTTTCCCCATCATCTCCATAATCCATGCCTCATTGGCGTCGCAGATGGTAAATGTCTCCCCACTGCTGTTATATCCATAGGTCTCGGCAAGAGTAGTCATTACCGAGATGGCCTCCCGGGCTGACCTTGAACGCTGTAATGTAACATAGATAAGGCTTCCATAATCGAAAAGACCGGTAGGATCAATCATTTCCTTGCGGCCTCCATATGTCGTTTCACCGATGGTAACCTGATATTCATTGATATTACCAATCACATTATAGGTTACAGGTGCTTCTGGGATTTCCCCATGATATTCGCCGGTATCCCAATCATATACTTGGCGCATCGCACCTTTCGGGTGAGTCGCGGCTGCAAAATGGCATAGATTCTGGAACATTCCGTAATCATCTGCATTATAAGTACAGATAACAGAGCCGTCAGTACTTGCTTTCTTGCCTACAATAAAATTTGTACAGGCAGTTCCTGCCGTTGAGACAGTCAATAGAAACGATAATAAGAGTTGCTTTCTCATATTTAAAGTGCTTAGTTATTATTTCATTACCTTATGGCAGGCTTGTCTCTCGATGAATTATCGGGAATTATCTCAGCCTCTTTCGTCCCTTGCGAGCGGTTTGGAGTCCCCCAAGTCGTGGCGGCGGAAGGGGAGCTTTGGCAGAAGAAGGCATACGCTCACCTGAAAGATGGGGGTGGTCGGCAGCCACAGTAGAATCCTGCATTTCCCTTTCCGCTTCAACCTTTCGGTTTTCATGCATACGGATAAGTTGGATGTTATCTATGAACATCAATTGGAGTGTTGTGGATGAGACATCACCCTCCTGAGACTGATTGAGAATGAAATAGCCCCTCACCTCTTTAATACCGAGACGAGCCTCATCTACCAGAGTCAAACGAAAATGGTTGCTATTCGTTAATTGGGTATTTGTTGTGGCAATACTGTCGTTTGCAAATTGCATAGACATAACCACAGTGGCATTCCTCATTCCATCCTGATAGATAAAGTTCGCGTCAAAATTAAGCATCAGCCTATCTCCTTTATGGAAGCTGGAATCCGTTTTAAAGGAGAATGACTTATAATTAAACGGAACTTTAGGCATCAGCATAAATGATTTGTCTCTTGCCCAAATATCAGCTGTGTCCCCTGTGGCAGAAAGTGCGCTGTATTTATTTAAATCCGATTCGCTGGCACCTAAAGCCTCAGCCTCTTTCTTATAGCGCTCAACAATATTCTCGTAAATTTCATAAAGTTCTCCCGTATGGCGCATATAATACACTAAAGAAGAGTCGAACTGCTCTTGAGTTACTCCATACTTACGAAAAACGGCATCCTCATAAGTCCGTTCATCAATGGAGCGGGACGCATTCCGTTCGGCCATCGTCTGGGCCAAATGGTAATCATAAAGGATGTTCTCCATGTCTCCCTTTGAGAGAACTCCACCCGGCAAGGAAGGTTTACAACCAGAAAGGAATAATGCCAGAATTGCAAAAAGGATCCATTTCATCGAACTATTTCTCATCGGATTCAATCTTGTTTGTCATGCCTTTGTCAGCGTGACTTTTCTTTGAGGTAAGCTGTCCCTCTAAATCTTTTCTACAGAAAAGAAGCAGCGAGACGACTCCTACAGAAACACAGGCATCGGCAAAGTTGAAAACCGGCGAAAAGAACACAAAGTCTTCTCCGCCGACAAAAGGCATCCAGGAAGGCCAAGTCGCTGTGATAAGTGGAAAGTAGAACATATCTACTACTCTTCCCGTCAGAAAATCTGCATAACCTGTACCGAAAGGAACGAATGCTGCTATGGTATAAGGCGTAGACTCGCTAAATATCAGACCATAAAATGCACTGTCAAGAATATTTCCCGCCGCGCCAGCCAATATCAAAGAAAGAAACACGATATAACAAGTACGGGCTCCCGACTTCACTTGTTTCCATATATACCACCCTATCCAACATGAGACGAGCACACGCATCAAACTCAAAAAGAGTTTGTTGACGAATGTCATACCAAATGCCATGCCCTTATTCTCGATGAAATCGATGAAAAACCAATTTGTTATCTGGATGGACTCTCCTAAATACATATTGGATTTCACGAGAATCTTAATCACCTGGTCAATGACGAGTGAAACGACTATAAGGAGGATGGACAGCCTGGCATTAGTAAACTTCTTTTTATCGTTATTCATTCTCAATGTTTGCGGGCATTTTTAGATGCAACACTCAATGTGGCATGAGGAACCGCACGAAGACGCTCTTTGGGAATCAACTCACCCGTAAGGCGATCCACTCCATATGTCTTGTTTTCGATACGCACCAAGGCTGCCTCCAACCCTTGAATGAATTTCTGCTGCCGATAGGCCATGGTTGTAAGCTCTTCTTTCGTCTGTGTAAGACTCCCCTCTTCCAAAGCCTTATATGTGGGAGAGGTATCATCCACATCATTGGTGTCCTGATTCATTAACTGGCGCATCATCTTGTCATAACTTTCGCGCGCAATCTGCAATTTCTGATTAATTATAGTGCGGAACTCTTCAAGCTCCTCATCACTATAGCGTTTTTTTGTTTCCATTAGCTTAGGACTGAAATTAGTTATTGAAGAGGTAGAGAAGTCTATTTCCTCTCCACCAGAATATTAAGCTTAAACTCATCAAAATCCGTTTCTACACCATCGTTTTCCGCAATGGTGATGGCATCTGCAAGGACTTGAGTTTTGATATACTCCCCGTAATCCTCTATTGCGGCATCAGTTTCTGCATTTGGTGCCACGATGATATTGATACGATCTGTAATTTCAAGGCCACTTTCTTTGCGGATATTCTGAATACGGTTGATTAGCTCACGAGCCATACCCTCTTTGCGAAGATCGTCTGTGAGCTCCACCTCTAATGCAACAGTAAGATTCCCCTCATTGGAAACAAGCCATCCGGGAATATCCTCGCTGATGATTTCCACATCCTCTGCATTGACAGTAATTTCCTGGCTTTCAAGCATGAAAGTGTATTTCCCCGTGGTCTCAAAAGAACTAATCTCTTCTTGAGACAGAGAATCCAATTGAGCCGCGACGCCCTTCATCAGCTTTCCGAATTTCTTGCCCATCACGCGGAAATTACATTTTACCTTCTTTACGAGGAAACCACTATCTTCCACAAAATTCAAGGACTTCACATTTACCTCATTCATGATGAGGTCCTTTACGGCTTCTATGTATTTTTTCTGCTCGCCGTCGACGGCAGGAATCATAATCTGCTGCAATGGCTGCCGAACCTTGATGTTCACCTTACGGCGAAGTGCCAATGTCATCGAAGTGATTTTCTGTGCCATGTCCATGCGGGCTTCGAGGTCGGTGTCTATGGCCTCCTCGTCCACTTCAGGGAACAAGTCGAGGTGCACACTCTCCAACTCGCCACCCAAATCGTGATATAATTCATCCGCATAAAATGGTGCAAACGGAGCTATCAACTTTGAGACAGCCATTAAGCAGGTATAGAGCGTCTGATAGGCATCCAGTTTATCCCGGCTCATCTCTTTGCCCCAGAAACGCTTTCGGTTAAGACGGACATACCAATTGCTAAGATCGTCATTGACGAATGTTTCTATAAGACGGCCCGCACGAGTAGGATCATAATTGTCAAGCTCTTTTTCCACGCCCTTAATCAGTGAATTAACTTTTGAGATAATCCAGCGATCAATTTCCGCGGTAGGCTTCAGAACATCTTTCCCCGGCTCATATCCATCGACATTGGCATAAAGGGCAAAGAAGCTATATGTATTATAAAGCGTCCCGAAAAATTTGCGACGGACTTCATCAACGCCTTCCGGGTCAAACTTGAGGTTATCCCATGGCTCCGAGTTTGTCATCATATAGAAGCGCACGGGGTCTGCCCCATACTTATGAATCATCTCAAACGGATCCGTTACATTCCCTACATGCTTACTCATTTTGTTTCCCTTGGCATCAAGCACAAGTCCTGTCGAGATTACATTCTTGAAGGAAACAGAATCAAAAACCATCGCTGCAATGGCGTGCAGCGTAAAGAACCAGCCACGGGTCTGGTCTACTCCCTCATTGATAAAATCAGCCGGGAAGAAAGCCGGAGCAATCGGTATTCCCTCATAATCTGAATGAATCAGTTTCTGTCGGTCTGTCTCCATACCTCTTGACATTTCTCCCTCAAACGGATAATGCAACTGGGCGAAAGGCATAGAGCCGCTGTCGAACCAGACATCAATCAAGTCTCTTTCTCGGTGCATGGGCTTACCTTCGTCATTTGCCAATACAATATGGTCGATATATGGTCGATGAAGGTCTATCCTGTCGTAGTTTTCTTGGGAATAATTTCCGGGTACAAACCCTTTGTCTTTCAGCGGATTGCTTTGCATAACTCCGGCAGCGACCGCTTTTTCTATTTCATTATAGAGTTCTTCCACGGAGCCTATGCATTTCTCATGACGGTTATCATCACGCCAGATGGGCAATGGGGTTCCCCAGAAACGCGAGCGGCTCAAATTCCAGTCATTTAGATTTTCAAGCCAGTTACCAAAGCGCCCCGTTCCCGTTGACTCCGGCTGCCAGTTAATGGTCTTGTTAAGTTCTACCATTCGCACCTTGCACTGAGTATCCTTAATAAACCAACTGTCCAAAGGATAATAAAGAATGGGCTTATCCGTGCGCCAGCAATGCGGATAGCTATGCACATGTTTCTCTATCTTGAACGCGGTTCCCTCCTGCTTCATTTCCATGCAAATGACAATGTTCAGGTCTTCGGCCCTCTCGCTTGCCTTCTTGTCCCACACTCCGTTCGGATTGAACTCCGGCGCATAAGCATTCTTCACATAATCGCCCGCATGATGAGCATATGCACGAACATCGACACAAGCCTTCGTAAAATTCTCGTCAAGTTCATCCAGGACATAGTATTTGCCCTGAAGATCAACCATGGGGCGAGTCTCCCCTTTCTTGTTGACAAGATACAGGGCCGGTATATTTGCGTCTCTGGCAACTTTTGCGTCATCGGCACCGAATGTAGGGGCAATATGCACAATGCCAGTACCATCCTCGGTAGTTACATAGTCGCCGAGGATAACACGGAAAGCCTCACTCTCCATCTCGACAAACTTGTCGCGGCCATTTGCCGCTACAAAGACTCTCTCGGGATGGGCCACTGCATACGAACTCACGAAGGGAGCCGCAAAATCATCAAGTTTTTCGCACGGCTTAACCCATGGCATCAGTTGTCGATAATGATATCCTTCCAAATCAGCACCTTTCATGCGGTCTATCACCTTAAATGGTACATACTTGTCGCCATGCACATATTCCGGCAGTTCACCACCATCCGTAACCTCTCCTTCCGGCTTCAGATAGGCATTTATCAAAGGCTCCGCCATGATGAGGGTCATTTTCTCCGCAGAGTAAGGATTATAAGTCTCTATCGCTACATAATCAATTTTCGGACCCACACAAAGGGCCGTGTTTGACGGCAATGTCCATGGAGTGGTTGTCCAGGCGATAAAATAAGGCTTGCCCCAATTCGTCCACTCTTCTTTCGGATCCTTGATCAAGAACTGCGCCGTAACAGTGGTATCCTTGACATCCCGATAACAGCCCGGCTGATTCAGTTCATGGGAGCTCAGACCTGTACCTGCTGCCGGAGAATAAGGCTGAATGGTGTAGCCCTTATATAGCAGCCCTTTATTGTAGAGCTGTTTCAGAAGCCACCATAAAGTTTCTATATACTTATTGTCGTATGTGATATACGGATGGTCAAGGTCGATAAAATAGCCCATCTCCTCTGTCAGTTGGCGCCATTCTGCCGTGAATTTCATCACATTCTCCCGACATCTCCGGTTATACTCCTCGGTCGAGATATACTTGTCCGACTTCTCGTTATCAATATCTTTCTTAGTTATTCCGAGCTCTTTCTCTACACCCAGCTCCACGGGGAGGCCGTGTGTATCCCATCCGGCCTTGCGATGCACCTGCATGCCGCGCATGGTCTTATAGCGGTTGAATGTGTCTTTGATGCTGCGGGCGAGCACATGGTGAATACCCGGATGGCCGTTTGCCGAAGGAGGTCCCTCGAAGAAAACAAATTCCGGACATCCCTCGCGTTCATCAATACTCTTATGGAAGATATCGTTCCTCTCCCACTCTGCCAGCACTTTCTGATTGGTCTCCACCAAATTCATGCCGGTGTGCTCTGCAAACTTTTTTGCCATTTTATACTCTAACTTTTATTTTTTATCAAATTTGTCGTGCAAAGATAGTATATTTTTGGTGCTCCACCAAATTCTAAAACTTATTTTTTATGTTCGCACGCGCAATACGGCGCAGTAGAAAAAAGTTCCGAGGAGTCCTGAATACATCCTTGTAGCAAGGCAAAAGAGAAATAAACACACCATAAATATTGACAAACATGCTAAAATAAAGCCTTGTTTTAAGAGCCAACACTATGATTGCTCACAAAACGGGCCTAAAAACGAGGAAAATATAAGGATCTGATTCCCAATGTTTTGCACAAATACCAAGTGACGAATGAGAACTTTGAATGATGCAAAAGGCCGCTTTTTAGTTTCCTTTTAGCGGCTTTTTGCATTGCCGGAGACTGCAAATAGCAATCCAAAATGCCGTTAGAAGAACACCCGGCAGCCGTTTTTCACCATTCCATCGAGAAAAAAGGCTCTCCAAAATGGCATCTTTGCCCACAGATGTTAGCTGTTTAGCGTCGGAAAAGAATTGTTTGGAAGCAGCGAAAAATGCGAATTTAATTTACAAAATGACAGCATTTCCACGCCTTGCCTCAAGTCTTTCAATTATAGCCTTATCAGCTGGAAGCCACTTTAATTCTCCCAATTCATCTAATAACAGCCATCTGGCATTTTCCGCCTCCAGCAATTTCGGTTCTCCCTTATGTAAAGAGCACAGGTAATAATGTATCTTCAAATGAAACTTGGGATAATCCATGTCTATGGTCGCAAGAAACCCATTTATGGAGATTTCCACATCCAATTCCTCCTTTATCTCCCTTTTCAAGGCGATTTCCGGAGTTTCTCCAGCCTCTATCTTGCCGCCAGGAAAATCCCACCAACCTTTCCATTCGCCGTGTCCTCGCTGTGTGGCAAAATAGCGACAGCCTTTCTGAATGATTGCCGCAACGACTTCCATTTGTTTCTTAAATTTGAAATTCGGGACAAATATACTCATTTTTTCAGAAAGAAGATACGGGATTCGTGCGATTTATAATAAATAGGAATAGGTTCGGAATAGGTCCGGAACAAGCAGTCCACAAATCCATATTTTGAAATATCAATTATTTTTATTACATTTGCAGCCGATATGAGAGTCAAGAGAGTCATAATTACAGGCCTGTTCGCAATGTTTCTGGCTGCTGCGGCAAATGCGCAGACTCCGGTTGCCGACCGCGTCAGGGCCGCTATCAAGCGTCTACCTACGAGCATAAAAGTGGTGGCAAAATACACGGATAACGCTCGCCACTGTCTCTATTACATTCTCGACCACCGCCTCTATTGCCTGGATGTGATAAGAAACAAGAACGAGGAGGTGGACTTTCCGGAAAGTTATCTGAAGATTCTCGACTGTTACCTTATCCACAAGAGCAAACTCCTTTTCGTGAGCATTGACCGCGGTTCTCTGAGCAAGACCTATGCAGTCGATGGCCAGAAGTTGTATATGATAAACCCGCTGACCCGAAGAATCAAAGAGATCGGTTCGGGATACTCGATTGAGAAAGGCACATTGAAGGGCAACGAATGCTTCTGTGTAAGAAAAGCTCATAAGTGTCTGAATCCCAACGCGGTTATAGAGAAACAGCAATGGATTGCACGAGAACACTTCTATGGTGCTGACGGATCTGTTCTTTATGCGGGAAAAGAATTCAAGATAAGAATTGCGCCAAAATAGGGAAACAAGTTTCCTCCTCCGGGCAGGCCGTTTTGAAGTTTACCTTACCGTGATATGAAAACACCCTTGGCGAACTTCGTATTTGATGTAACATCTTCCCGACTCATGCATGTCGCGAAGAACCTCGCTGAAAATCCACTTTAAGGTATCATTACGCACCTCGCGCCGAGACTCCCCGGGCGCCTCTACTGTTTTATATCGATTATAGGCAATATCAAAAGTGGTGCCATACTGATGGCAGCTGTTTTGCGTTGCGTTACCATTCCGAGCACGCAGGTTGGCCACATCATTCTGGCTGCGGAGCACACTGGTTATCACAATCTTATGCAGGGGAACGCCCTTCACCACCAGGCTATCATAGAAGCTGCGCCCAATATCCTGCAGCAGAACCGATGCCCGAGGAACGAGATAAGGTATCGAATTGCGCAACTTGTCGACATAAAAATATGGATTAGAGCCTATATACACAAGTTCCGCCTTCCGCCTCTCTGCCTCCGCCCTATCCTTGACAGGTTTTACTCCTAATTTCCGGGCAGCTGCCAACTGCACATCATTCTGATCAGGAAAGGTAGAGTCAAAGTGAGGGACGCTGTAAATGCGGTTTTTTGCCAAGCTCCCATCTGCCTTGAAGAACCTCAACCGGTTCTCTATCCTTTTCGAAGGGATAACAGATTCTGCAATATCTTGAGTTGTTGCGGGCACATCTCCTATTGAGGCGGCAATGGAGTCTGAATCAACGGGAATGTTAGTTATATCAGTTGTTTTGAGATCGGCACCTGTTATTCCCGGATATATACACCGCACCATTCCCAGAATAACAACAACAATGCCAAAACCTTGCAAATATCTCGTCTTACTTATCTTCATTTTTCGAAATTCATCTAAAATTGCGACAAAGTTAATAAAAAGTTAAGAGTTTCTTATCTTGTCTCGTAATATTTTTGTAAATTTGCACAAAAATAAGATTCGCTGAACTTAGTTCAGGGAATGTTGATTTCCCAAGGAAGTGAGGCGGAAAAGCAATATATGATAGAGAAGCATTTAATACTTGAAGATATTGATCCCATAGTGTTCTATGGAGTAAATAACGGGCATCTTCAAATGTTGAAATCCTTGTTTCCCAAACTTCGTATCGTTGCTCGCGACAATGTCATGCGCATTATCGGAGACGAAGAAGAAATCTCAAAGATAGAGGATGATGTGGAAAGCCTGCGCCAGCATGTCTTGAAATACAATTCCTTAGACGATGAAGACATCCTCGATATTATCAAGGGGAAAAAGACCAAGGCCGACTCCATAAAAGGCGTCTTAGTCTATTCGATATCGGGAAGACCTATCAAGAGTCGTTCCGAGAATCAGCAGAAACTGATAGACTCCTTTGAGAAAGACGACATGATATTTGCCGTCGGACCTGCCGGCACGGGTAAAACCTATTTGAGCATTGCACTTGCGGTAAAGGCACTAAAGGAAAAGACGGCAAAAAAGATTATTCTTTCCCGACCGGCAGTAGAAGCCGGTGAGAAGCTGGGATTTCTTCCCGGCGACATGAAAGACAAGATTGACCCGTATCTGCAGCCACTATATGATGCGTTAGAAGATTTGATTCCCGCCGTGAAGCTTCAAGACATGATGGACAAACATATCATTCAAATTGCCCCTTTGGCATTCATGCGGGGAAGAACCTTGAGTGATGCAGTGGTAATCCTTGACGAAGCGCAGAATACGACGCCGGCGCAAATCCGCATGTTTCTTACACGAATGGGGTGGAACACGAAAATGATTATTACCGGCGACATGACCCAGATAGATCTGCCCCATGAACAGAAGAGTGGTTTGAAAGAAGCCCTTAAAATCCTGTCTGGAATTGAGGGGATTTCGGTTGTTGAGCTGAACAAAAAAGATATCGTCAGGCATAAGCTGGTTACTCGCATTGTCAACGCCTATGAGGCTTACGACAAAAAGCGGAACAATGAAAAGGAATTGGAATTTAAGGACTAAATTATACACAAAAGCAATGAAAGCATTAACAAGAACCGACTTCCATTTTGAGGGTCAGAAGAGCGTTTATCATGGTAAAGTTCGCGATGTATATAACATTAATGACGAACTTATGGTAATGGTTGCCACGGACAGAATTTCCGCATTTGATGTAATTCTGCCCAAAGGCATCCCCTTTAAAGGACAAGTCTTGAATCAGATTGCCGCAAAATTTCTGGATGCAACCAGCGATATATGCCCTAACTGGAAACTCGCAACTCCCGACCCGATGGTTACTGTTGGGTTAAAATGTGAGGGATTCCGTGTCGAAATGATTATTCGGTCTATTCTCACTGGCAGCGCATGGAGAGCATACAAAGAAGGATGCCGAGAACTATGTGGGGTAAAACTTCCCGACGGAATGCGTGAGAATCAGAAATTCCCAAAACCCATCATTACCCCTACTACAAAAGCTGACGAGGGACATGACCTGAATATTTCCAGAGAAGAAATCATCAGCCAAGGGCTTGTTTCCACAGAAGACTATGCCGTGATTGAAGGCTATACCCGCAAGTTGTTTGCCCGTGGGCAGGAAATAGCGGATAAGCGTGGCCTTATCCTCGTCGACACGAAATATGAGTTTGGCAAACGAAACGGGAAAATATATCTTATCGATGAAATCCACACCCCAGACTCGAGTCGTTATTTTTACGCAAACGGATATGACGAGAAATTTGAAAAAGGAGAACCGCAAAGACAGCTTTCAAAGGAGTTTGTCCGCCAATGGCTCATGGAAAACAACTTCATGAACGAACCGGGACAAAAAATGCCAGAGATTACTGATCAATATGCAGAAAGCGTATCGAAAAGATACATCGAACTCTACGAGCATATTACCGGCGAAAGTTTTAACAAATCGATGGAAGAAGACGGTGATATTGCTGGGCGCATTGAAAGGAATGTATGTGAATACTTAAAAACAAGAGGATAAGCCTTCACTTTTATGCATCATGTATAAGCAGGAAAATGTCAAGCCCTATGACGGCGACGGGGAAAAGGGAGAATTAGTAGAACAATTATTTAATAACATAGCCTCTACTTATGACACCTTAAACCACCGTCTTTCATGGAATATAGACAAGGTATGGAGAAAGGCTGCCCTCAAGCAGCTCGTGCCATTTAAGCCTAAAGACATATTAGATATAGCCACAGGAACAGGAGATCTTGCCATTCTTGCTGCCCAAATGCTTCAACCGGCACGGCTTATCGGGACAGACATTTCAGAGGGAATGATGGAAATCGGTGTCGAGAAAGTCAGAAAAGCAGGATTAGAGAATGTGATTAACTTCAAGAAAGAGGACTGTATGAATATGTCTTTTGAAGACAACACATTTGATGCTGTTATCGCAGCATTCGGCATACGGAATTTCCAATGCCTTGACAAAGGCTTATCAGAAATGCATAGGGTGTTAAAGCCTAACGGACACCTCTGCATTGCAGAGCTTACAACTCCGGTCTCATTTCCCATGAAGCAATTGTTCCGGCTTTATTCACACTATATCCTGCCAGCATACGGCAGTCTGATTAGCAAAGACAAGGCTGCTTACGAATATCTAACCAAGTCTGTCGAGGCTTTTCCACAAGGGGAAAACATGATGACGATACTGAAGAAAGCCGGCTTTGATAAGACAACCTTCAAGCGCCACACCTTTGGCATCTGTACGATATATTTCGCATCAAAGTAAATACTGTTACTAAAATTATGGATAAATACGGATTGATAGGCTACCCTTTAGGGCACTCGTTTTCGATTAGCTATTTTAACGAGAAGTTTCAAAATGAAGGAATAGATGCGCGATATGAGAATTTTGAGATTCCCAAGATTGAAGATTTAAAGGAAGTTCTAGATCTAAATCCGAATCTCAAGGGTCTGAATGTAACAATTCCTTACAAAGAACAAGTCATGAAATACCTTGACTCTATCAGTCCCGAAGCCAAAGCTATTGGTGCAGTAAATGTCATTAAAGTAACGCATAAAGGTCGGAAAACAGAGTTAAAAGGATATAATAGTGATGTTATCGGATTTACCAAAAGTATCGAAGCGGCCTTGGAGCCAGCACACAAAAAGGCTTTAATTCTGGGTACAGGAGGTGCGTCGAAAGCTATCGACTATGGCTTGAGGTCTTTGGGACTTGAGACCATTTTTGTAAGCAGGACTAAAAAGAAAAGGGCTATAACTTATGAAGACCTTACTCCCGAGCTTATAAGGGAATATAGGGTCATAGTCAACTGTACCCCGGTTGGCATGTACCCTCATGCAGACGAATATCCAAAACTTCCATACGAAGCAATGGATACACACACACTGCTTTATGATCTTATATATAATCCAGACGAGACTTCGTTTCTGAAAAGAGGTAAAGAGAGAGGGGCTACCATCATCAATGGATTAGAAATGCTCTTATTGCAAGCTTTTGCCTCATGGGAGTTTTGGAATGGAAAGGAAGAACTATAATTATGAAAATCATGGATAATCGTTATATGATGCGTGGTGTCAGTGCCGCGAAAGAGGATGTACACAATGCCATTAAAAATATAGACAAAGGTTTATATCCGCAAGCTTTCTGCAAAATTATCCCAGACATCTTGGGGGGAGACGAGGCATATTGTAACATCATGCATGCTGATGGGGCTGGAACGAAATCTTCTCTTGCTTACATGTATTGGAAAGAGACCGGAGATCTTAATGTATGGAAGGGGATTGCCCAGGATGCCATCGTGATGAACACCGACGACCTACTTTGCGTAGGCGCGGTCGACAACATCCTCGTCTCAAGTACTATTGGTCGTAACAAGATGCTGATACCCGGAGAAGTCATATCCGCTATCATCAATGGCACCGATGAGCTCCTTTCAGAAATGCGTAATATGGGTATCGGCATCTATCCCACCGGTGGAGAAACGGCAGATGTGGGTGATTTGGTTCGAACAATTATAATCGACTCCACAGTTACATGTCGAATGAAACGCTCTAATGTCATTGACAATGCGAATATCAAACCTGGAGATGTCATAGTTGGATTAAGTTCTACGGGACAGGCCACCTACGAAAAACGATATAATGGCGGAATGGGTAGCAATGGGCTTACTAGTGCCCGGCATGATGTCTTTGCAAAATATTTGGCAGAAAAGTTTCCAGAAAGCTTCGACCATGCCGTTCCGAACAATCTCGTCTATAGCGGGAAATACCATCTTACCGACACGATTGAAAGTGTTTCCGTTAATGCTGGGCAACTCGTACTCTCCCCTACCCGTACATACGCCCCGATTATTAAAAGATTACTGGACAAACTAAGGCCTCAAGTTCACGGAATGGTGCATTGTACAGGTGGAGCACAAACAAAGGTTCTACACTTCGTCAATGAAAATTGTAAGGTTGTAAAAGACAATTTGTTTCCTGTTCCTCCACTTTTCAAGATAATTCATGATTGTAGCGGAACCGATTGGAAAGAAATGTATCAAGTATTTAACATGGGGCACCGCATGGAGATTTATGTCAGCCCAGAAATCGCAGAACAAGTAATCGCAATCAGTAAAAGTTTCAATGTCAATGCCCAAACCATAGGATATATCGAAGAAGGGAAACGAAGTTTAACCATAAAATCTGAATTTGGAGAATTCATTTACTAATAAGGAAAAAGACCGATATGGCAGACAATAATAATATTTTGGGAAAATTAGACGGACTGGAAAGCCGTTACGAAGAAGTATCAACACTGATTACGGATCCGGCTGTCATTGCAGACCAACAACGATATGTGAAGCTTACGAAAGAATATAAAGACTTAGAAGACATTATGGATGCGCGCCGACGCTATATAGCATGCCTAAATTCAATTAAGGAAGCAAAAGATATTCTTGCAAATGAAGACGACCCTGACATGAGAGAAATAGCACGAGCCGAGCTATCTGAAAACGAGGTCTTGCAGCCCAAGCTTGAAGAAGAAATAAAAATAGCACTCGTGCCTAAAGATCCAGAAGATGCAAAGGATGTACAGATGGAAATCCGTGCGGGAACAGGAGGAGACGAAGCTGCGCTTTTTGCTGGTGATTTGTTTAACATGTATAAGAAATTCTGCGACTCAAAAGGATGGTCCGTTAGTGTTACTGATGCTTCGGAGGGAGCTGTCGGTGGATTTAAGGAAATAGATTTTGCCGTAAGCGGGAATAATGTGTATGGCGTCTTAAAATACGAATCGGGGGTGCATCGTGTGCAAAGGGTTCCCGCTACAGAGACCCAAGGACGCATGCATACATCTGCCGCTACGGTTGCCGTATTACCGGAAGCTGACAAATTTGAAGTCCACATTAATGAGGGAGATATCAAATGGAATACTTTCCGCTCAAGTGGTGCCGGCGGCCAGAATGTAAATAAGGTGGAGTCTGGTGTCCGCCTTCGCTATCCATGGAAAAACCCTAACACAGGGGAAGTAGAAGAGATTCTGATAGAATGCACGGAAACTCGTGATCAACCCAAGAATAAAGAGCGTGCGCTGAGTCGTCTCTATACATATATTTATGACCACGAACATCAGAAATATGTTGATGATATCTCCAGCCGGAGAAAGAGCCTTGTCTCCACAGGAGATCGAAGTGCCAAAATCCGCACATATAATTTTCCCCAAGGTCGAGTTACCGACCATAGGATTGGATATACAACCCATGACCTCAGTGGATTTCTAAATGGAAATATTCAAGACATGATCGATGCCCTTACGGTTGCAGAAAATGCGGAGAAGCTTAAAGAATCAGAATTATAAATAAAACTCATACTATCAAATGACAAGGCAAGAACTTGTAAAACAAATATTCGAGAGAAAATCTTTTCTGTGCGTTGGATTAGACACTGATATTTTGAAAATTCCCGAACACTTAAGGAGCAATAGCAATCCGATTTTCTCATTTAATAAATCTATTATTGATGCGACGGCTCCATATTGCGTTGCCTATAAGCCCAATCTTGCCTTTTATGAAAGTTTGAGAGGAGAAGGCTTTGCAGCATTTGAGCAGACTATTGAATATTTAAAAAAGTTCTACCCCACCCATTTCATCATTGCGGACGCAAAGCGTGGCGATATTGGTAACACATCCCTTATGTATGCAAAAACCTTTTTTGAAGAGTACAATCTGGATGCGCTCACCGTTGCTCCGTACATGGGCGAAGATAGTGTCAAACCTTTTTTGGAGTATAAAAACAAGTGGGTTATTCTCTTAGCTCTAACTTCTAATAAAGGCTCATTGGACTTCCAGCTAACAGAAGACAAAAACGGCCAAAGACTTTTTGAAAAGGTCATTTTGAAAAGTCAGCAATGGGGGAATGACAATAACTTAATGTATGTAGTGGGCGCCACTCAAGGAAGGATGTTTGAAGATATTCGGAGAGTTGCCCCGAATAGTTTCTTATTGGTTCCTGGAATCGGCGCACAAGGTGGAAGCCTTCAGGATGTCTGCAAATATGGTATGATCAAAGATTGTGGACTTCTCATAAATTCTTCAAGGGGAATCATCTATGCAAGTACAAACGAAAATTATGCGGAGGCTGCTGCTCAAAAAGCAAAAGAACTACAGGCCCAAATGGCAATAGAACTCGAGAAAATTGAACGATAACAAGATAATAAGCGACCCTGTCTTTGGGTTTATAAAGGTTCCAAGAGGCTTGTTGCTCGATATTGTAAAACATCCTCTGATGCAAAGGCTGACTCGTATCAAGCAATTAGGGCTTGCAAGTGTCGTATACCCGGGAGCACAACATACACGATTTCAGCACTCATTGGGATCTTTCCATCTGATGAGCGAAGCTATAATATCGCTTCGTCAGAAAGGCATTTTTATCTTTGACAGCGAGGCTGAAGCCATTCAAGCTGCCATCCTCATGCATGATATCGGCCACGGACCATTCTCCCATGTGCTAGAAAACACCTTGATTAGAGAAGTCTCCCATGAAGAAATTTCATTGATGATGATGGATAAGATCAATAAAGAGATGAAGGGAGCTTTAAATCTAGCAATCAGTATCTTTAAAGATGAATATCCAAAGCGTTTTTTACACCAATTGATCAGTTCACAATTAGACATGGACAGACTGGACTATCTGCGTCGCGATAGTTTCTTCACTGGTGTTACTGAGGGGAATATCGGTTCTGCCAGAATCATTAAGATGCTCAATGTCGTAGACGACAATCTCGCTGTAGAATACAAAGGTATCTATTCCATTGAAAATTATTTAACTACCCGTCGTCTGATGTATTGGCAAGTTTATCTCCATAAGACAACAGTTGCCTATGAAAAAATACTTGTCAATGTTTTACTGCGGGCAAAAGAGTTGGCCTCTCGAGGAAAAGAGCTTTTTGCGACTCCCGCCCTCCATTATTTCTTATATAACGATATAGATAAAGATTTTTTTGTCTCACATGAGGAAGCACTTCGCAACTATGAGCTTCTTGACGACAATGATATCTGGAGTTCTGTGAAGATTTGGATGAGTCATGATGATAAGATTCTTTCCATCCTATCAAAAGATTTAATTAATAGGAATATCTTCAAAGTGGAAATTCATGAGAATCCTCTTCCTGAAGAGAAAATCACAGCCATTCAAAAGCAATTAAGCGAAAAGGCGGGAGTTTCATTTGAAGACGCAAGATATCTTATGAGTGTAAACACCATTCAAAAGGACATGTATAACATTAATGACGACCATATCTCTATACTCCATAAAGACGGCACGATAGAAGATATCACCGATGCTTCGGAAATATTGAATGTAGCTCTTCTTTCCAAACAAATACGGAAATATTATCTCTGCTATCAGAGATTCTAAAATAAATTTGTTATATTTGCAAAAGAAATCAATAGACATAAGATAATATGGAATTTTCAGCAAAACAGATAGCCCAGTTTGTACAAGGCACAGTAATTGGCGATGAAAATATCTCCATAAATACATTCGCGAAGATAGAAGAAGGCAAAAAAGGTGCGATTTCATTCCTTGCTAACGCCAAATATGCCCATTATCTTAAGAATACAGAATCCTCTATCGTTCTTGTTGATGAATTGATAGAAATTGAGCTTCCAGTTAAGCCGACCCTCATCAGGGTAAAGAATGCTCGCGACTGTGTCGCTAAACTCCTGCAATTCTATGCTGGTATGAAGCCTAAGAAACAAGGAGTAGATTCGCTGGCATTTATCTCGCCAAAAGCCAAGATTGGAAAGGAAGTATATGTCGGAGCATTTGCATATATCAGCGATGGAGTTGAGATAGGAAGCGGCACACAGGTATATCCACATGCCACAATTATGGAAGGAGCGAAGATCGGAGAGAATTGTATTATTTATCCTAATGTCAGCATTTATCACGACTGCATCCTTGGAGACAATGTGATTGTCCACTCAGGGAGCGTTATTGGGGCTGACGGTTTTGGGTTTGCTCCGAACGGAGAAGATTATGATAAAATTCCGCAAATTGGTATTGTTACCATCGAGGATAATGTGGAAATTGGAGCGAATACTTGTATTGACCGTTCTACAATGGGCTCTACTTATGTCCGTAAAGGAGTCAAGATTGACAACCTTGTACAAATCGCCCATAACACAGATATTGGCGAGAATACAGTTATGAGTTCCCAAGTTGGCATTGCCGGTTCAACCAAGGTTGGGAAATGGTGTATGTTTGGCGGACAGGTAGGCATTGCCGGGCACATTGAGATTGGCGACAAAGTGTTCTTGGGTGCTCAGTCTGGTGTCCCTGGAAATCTTAAGGGAGATCAGACACTTATCGGCACTCCTCCGCTAGAACCTAAAAACTACTTTAGGTCGCAGGCCATATTCCGCAGATTGCCGGAGATTTACAAACAACTCAATGAACTCCAGAAAGAGGTTGGAGAGCTAAAGAAGCGAAAATAGATTCCAAACATCAAGATAGAAAACTGTAAGATTCTCTAACAGTATGGTTTAAAACAATATAAAACTATATAAAAGGAAGCTGAAAGGCCACTATCTATGAAGTCAACAAACTCGAACTAAAAAACAGAAAATAAAAGAATGGACGCAGAAAAGCAGAAAACCCTGAAAGGCAGCTTCTCCTTATATGGCAAAGGACTGCACACAGGTTTGAACCTTACGGTAACTTTCAATCCGGCTCCCGAGAATACCGGCTATCAGATTCAGCGTATCGACCTTGATGGACAGCCAGTCATCAAGGCCCTAGCCGAAAAGGTGACGGAAACACAGCGGGGAACAGTAATTACAAGCGGGGATGTTCGTGTAGGCACCATCGAGCACGGCATGGCAGCCCTTTATGCAATGGGCATCGACAATTGCCTTATACAAGTAAACGGCCCTGAATTTCCAATTCTCGACGGTTCGTCTATCATGTATGTAGACAAAATCAACGAAGTAGGAACTGTCGAACAGAATGCACCGAAAGATTATTATATCATTCGCAGGAAAATCGAATTTAAGGATGACAAGACCGGATCATGCATCACCATCTTGCCAGACGAGCAGTTCAGCATCACGGCTATGTGCTCGTTTCAATCCAAGTTTATCAACAGCCAGTTTGCGACACTTGACGATATCAACAACTTCGCAAAGGAAATCGCTCCTGCTCGCACATTCGTATTTGTGCGCGATATTGTTCCTCTCCTTGAAGCCAACCTTATTAAAGGAGGCGACTTGGACAATGCCATTGTCATTTACGAGCGCGAAGTAACACAAGAGAGTCTTGACAAACTTGCCGACATCCTGAAGGTGGCACACATGGATGCTAAAAAAATTGGATATATCCAACATAAGCCTCTGATGTGGGAGAATGAGTGTACGCGCCACAAACTTCTCGATATCATTGGAGACATGGCTCTGATTGGAAAACCCATCAAGGGACGCATTATTGCCACCAGACCCGGCCATACGGTAAACAATAAGTTTGCTCGCTTGATGCGCAAGGAAATCAGAAAACATGAAGTTCAGGCTCCCATTTATGATCCGACGGAAGTCCCGATTATGGACAATAATCGCATTCGCGAGCTTCTTCCCCATCGTTATCCTATGCAGCTGGTCGATAAGGTTATCGCCATTGGCCCTACAAGTATTGTTGGTGTCAAGAATGTAACAGCCAATGAGCCCTTCTTTCAAGGGCATTTCCCGCAAGAACCGGTCATGCCAGGTGTTCTTATGGTCGAGGCAATGTCCCAATGTGGTGGACTTCTTGTATTAAATCAGGTGGAAGAGCCAGAGAGGTGGTCTACTTACTTCCTTGCCATCGATGATGTCAAATTCCGCCAAAAAGTAATCCCTGGAGATACCCTCCTATTTAAAGTCGAACTGCTCCATCCTGTTCGTCATGGGATTAGTTCCATGAAAGGATATATGTTTGTTGGAGACAATGTTGTAGCGGAAGCTACTTTCACTGCTCAGATCATAAAGAACAGATAAAACTTATAAGATATGAATCAGGTCAGTCCGTTGGCATATGTGCATCCGGAAGCAAAATTGGGGAATAACAATATTATTGGCCCATTCTGCTTTATCGACCGCAATACCATTATTGGGGATAATAATGTAATGCAGAATAGCGTTACCATTAATTACGGTGCACGCATTGGCGACAATAACGAGTTTTTTCCAGGTGCAAGTATTTCCACCAAACCCCAGGACTTGAAGTTCAAGGGTGAAGATACTTTGTGCGAAATCGGCCATCACAACAGTATCCGTGAAAATGTAACCATCTCCAGAGGCACGGCTTCTGCCGGAACTACAAAGGTTGGCAATAACAATCTTCTCATGGAGAATATGCACCTCGCTCATGATTGTGTTTTAGGGAACAATTGCATTATTGGCAATTCTACCAAATTTGCAGGAGAGGTAATCATTGATGATAATGCGATTGTCAGTGCCGTAGTTCTCTGTCATCAATTCTGCCGCATTGGGGGATATGTAATGATTCAGGGGGGATGCCGCTTCTCTCTGGACATTCCTCCTTATGTCATTGCAGGAAAAGAGCCAACCCGTTATGCAGGCATCAATATTATAGGTCTCCGTCGACACGGATTCAGCAATGAACTAATTGAGATGATTCATGAAGCTTACCGCCTGCTTTATTCTAAAGGAATATTGAAGGAGGGTGTTGAAGAAATCAAAAAGAATATTGAGATTACCCCGGAAATCCAATATATCATTGACTTTGTTTCTTCTTCAAAGCGAGGCATCATCAGATAAATGAAAACACTCGTTGTTGTTCTTGGGCCAACAGGTGTCGGCAAAACCGAACTCTGCCTTCAAATTGCAGAACATCTTAAAACGCCCATTATCAATGCAGACTCTCGTCAGATTTTCACAGAATTGCCTATTGGCACCGCTGCACCAACCCCGGAACAACAACGGCGTGTTACCCATTATTTTGTAGGTAGCCACCACATACAAGACTATTACAGTGCTTCAAAATTTGAAAACGATGTGATATGCCTATTGCAAAATCATCTATTCCGAACATCAGATATTGCCTTGATGAGCGGTGGCAGTATGATGTATATCGATGCCGTATGTAATGGCATTGACGACATACCGACTGTGGGCGACGGGATTAGACGGTTAATGAAAGACAAATTGGCGAAGGAGGGACTCTCGGCATTAGTTGAAGAGCTCCGGCAGCTTGATCCGGAACATTATAAGATTGTAGATAAGAATAATCCCAGACGCGTTGTACATGCACTCGAAATTTGTTATATGACAGGAAAAACCTATTCCTCTTTCCGGACTAACTCTAAAAAAGAACGCCCGTTCAAGATTTTGAAGATCGGGCTGAATCGCCCAAGGGAAGAACTCTATGAAAGAATCAATAAGCGAGTGCTTCAGATGATGCAGATAGGACTAGAGGAGGAAGCCCGCAGTGTATATCCACTGAAGGGACTAAATGCATTGAATACAGTAGGTTACAAAGAATTATTCAATTACTTTGACGGCAATATAGGCAAAGAAGAAGCTGTCCGGCAAATTCAGTCAAACAGCCGCAGGTATATGCGCAAGCAGCTTACATGGTTCAAAAAAGACGATAGCATTCAATGGTTCTACCCCGAGAATAGTAAAGAAATTATAAATTATATCGATAAATCGATATAAATATAGAAGTATTTTACTACTTTTGTATCATAATAATAT
>CAUULA010000028.1:0-24849 GCA_963545855.1 uncultured Prevotella sp. | reverse complement strand
GACTAAGATAGTAGACGAAATATAAATTATAAATTTTGAGTTAATTACTGTTTTTTTTGTGAGGGGCGCCATCGTGAGATGCCGTCCTTTTTCGTTGCCCCCACCTTTATCACGACCCGGACGGGCTTACGGAAAGACGGCACACGGCATCCGGCCGGACAAGGGACAACCCTTAACACAGGGACGGGCGGTTGGCGCTAAAATTACACACAGCGTGTAACGGTGTTACAAACGGCGTGTAATCCTGTTACAAGCAGCGTGTAATCCTCCCGAAAGCCACTACCGCCCAGTCGGCGAGATGTCAGCAGGTCCTGCGAAGATGGTTTGTTTTATCACTTTTCGTCCTCGTTTCTTGCCATTGTCGTCAGATTATCGTATATTTGCAGCATCACGGACAGAACCCCGTAGCAGAAAACGGGGGCGTGATTATAAACAAACAGCACTCCATCAACCAAAGACATCACCAATGAGAAAGAACACGCTGCCCAACATCCTGCTATCCCTCGTGATAGCGTCCGCGTCGATATCATGCTCCGAAGAAAGTGAAAACCGAGGAGAATCTGCCCCGCAACCCGAAACGGTACTGGCCCGCACTTACACGGACATGATCGACCAGCTGAACAAGGTGTTTGCCTGCGACCTCTATCTTGCGGCGGAAGGCAACCCCAACTTGCAGAAAGAGTATCTGGAAAAGTATTTCCGCAACACGGCTCCCATGATAGACAGAGAGAAGGGAACCATCACCACAAACCATTATTCAATGGGCATCGTCATCCATACGGGCAACAAACAACTCACTGCCGCGGACGCGGAATGGACCGTCAAGCTATCGGAAGAGAACCTTGCCTACACCCTGCGGCATGCCGGAGACAACCTCTATACCCTCAAAGGGCGGATGGCAACGCTGGTTCCGTCTATCTACACATCGCTCGAAAGCGACCTTGACCTGCGCATGAAAGTGGCTACCAAGGACGACATTCCCTATTATCCGTCGCACCAGAAGACACCCCAGCCACGCACCACTTGGGTCTATACACTCAACGGGAACAGCAGCACCACGGCCAGCGGTCCGAGATTAGGCTATGCGGCATGGGACTGTGAGGCGGCCGACCTGAAGGCCTATGACCCCAAGATGCACTTCGGGGCAGAACCGGTATACCCCGCGGGAAGCTACCTGCGCAGCGGAGTGGTCAAGATGAGACTGCTGCGCTCGCTCAACGGAGAGGCCGAAAGCAAGACCATCACCCTCCCCTGACGGCGCCCGGCAGGGGAATCCGTCTTATAAAACAAGGTACTAAGAACATGGGCATACTGTTTGTCTTACTCTTCTGGGCGGTTATCTTCTCCATCCTCGCCTTGCTGGCCGGGCTCATTGCGCTGCTCATCGCAGCCCTCGTCGCCCGAGGAGACAACAGGGGAAGGAAGTTGCTGCTTGCCTTCTGCTCGCCCGGTGTGGCGATATTCAGCTATGCCGTCTGCAGCGTGGTCTGCCTGTCGGCCATAGCGATGGCGCTCCATATAGACCCGGGCATAGGCGACAGCTGGGTAGCTCCGCTCGGACAGGGCTATGAACTGAGCTCGGTCGATCTGCCGGAATCGGCATCCATCACCAAGGAAGACGGGGAAATCATCCTGGACGGCATAGAGAAAGTGGAGTTGAGAGGCGACTCCCTGATAGGCAGCAGATGGGTCGGAAAGGATGGAAGATATTTCATTTTCAATCTGAAGACCGGAAACATACGACGGTTCGGCAACCTCTCCGAGCTCTCGGAAAGTCTCTCACCGGCAAAACCCGACCTCATCGGCAACGAGGCCTTCTATTGGCAGACCCGCAAGCATGCCTATATCGCGGCGGGAATATTATGCCTTTTCCTAACCTTCGCCGTGCTCTATGGCTTCTGGAAGATAGGTTTGTCCATACCCGACCTCAGGAACCTGAGAAGAAAGAGCCGGCGTCAAGACCGGACGAGTTAGCCCGCCCTTGAATCTCACTCGGCAGAATCAGGCCTCCACACGGGCCAGGATATAGTCCCGGCACTGCTCCATGAGCCACTTTGGGGTGCTCGTGGCTCCGCAGATGCCGATGGTTCGCACGCCATCGAGCCATCGCATGTCGATCTCCCCGGGGCTTTCTATCTGATAGGAGTTAGGGTTTACGCTGCAACACTCATGGAAAAGCACCTTCCCGTTGGAGCTTTTCCGCCCGCTGACAAACAATACCAGATCATGTCTTGCGGCAAACGAGGCGATGTTCGGCATCCTGTTGGCCACCTGGCGGCAGATGGTGTCGAAGCTCCGGAAGGTGGCTCCTTCGCGGATATGCGTCTGGATATACTCGATGATGCGGTGAAACTCGTCGAGCGACTTTGTGGTCTGTGAATAGAGATAGATGTCGCGCGAGAAGTCGAGGCCTTTCACGCCCTCGAGGTTTTCCACCACGATGGCGCGCCCATGCGTCTGCCCCACCAGTCCCAGAACCTCGGCATGCCCCGTTTTGCCGAATATCACGATCTGCGCCGGCCGGTTATGGTCGTTCTGCCGCTTGACGCGCCGCTGCAACTGAAGCACCACGGGGCAGGTGGCATCTATGATTTCGATGTTGTTCCTGCGGGCTATCTCGTAGGTCTCGGGCGGCTCGCCGTGAGCCCGGAGCAGCACCTTCACATCGTGCAGCTCCCTCAGCTGGTCGTGGTTAATGGTTACCAGCCCCTTGGAATGCAGCCGCTCCACCTCCATGCTGTTGTGCACGATGTCGCCGAGACAATAAAGGGTCTTGCCCGCGGCAAGTTCCTCCTCGGCTTTCTTAATGGCCGTGGTTACCCCGAAGCAGAATCCGCTGCCGCTGTCTATCTCTATCTGGATCATTGCACATGAACGGTTATCACCACTTTGGCATTGTCGGGGTCGTTGGTTATCATCAGGATGCGAGGCTTCGAGCGGGCCTTTCTCAGATGAGCGGCAATGGCCGTAACCCTCAGCCGTGCCGTTTCGCCCGGCTCGATTTTCTTATCACTCAACGAAACCTCAAGTCCCTCGGTGAACATTTGCAGACTGCGGATTTCCAGAGTGGTACGCCCCTTGTTCGTAATCCCTATCTCCCCTCTCCTCTTAGCTTTCCCGTCTAAAGCAAGGTTGAGCTCGCTGGCCGACAGAACGAGCCTCGGCATGAACTCCCGCGTCGACTCGTTGAGATTCTCAAAGCTGGGAAGCAGCACGGCCGAGAGCGTGATCTCCTTGTCTTCCGACACCTTATCGCCCGGATAGGCACCCAGATAGACGGAGGTCTGGTTCAGTCCCAGGTTGCGGATCTGGCGCGAATCGAGGTAAAGGGTGATGACACCGGCATGTCCCGCGGCAATCCTCGACGGCGACACCTCTGCCTTCAGATAGGGCGGCATGTGCATCACCTGCGGCTCGGCGGTCTGCGACGACGAGTTGAACACATGTATCCGCTTGAACGGACGATCGCCGCGGTTGACATCATCGAACTCTATATCGTTGACATCCGTGCTCAACTGCCCGAGCTTGAAGGGATAGTCGCCCGCATAGTCGACGACCTCGGTTACCACATGGCCGCGCAAGGTGAGCAGCAGCGGCTTGCTGCCCGCATTGCTGTAGACGGCTATGAGCTTCTCGAAATGTCCCAGCTGCTGGGCATCGTAGGTGGCACTCACCTTGAAGCTCCCGTCCTGCGGAATGCTGTTTCGCGGATACGAGGCCGTCGCACAGCCGCAACTGGCCTTCACATCGCGGATGTAAAGCGGCCTGCTTCCTTTGTTTCGCAGTTCAAACTCCACGGTTACAGGCCTCTGGAAGAGTATCTGCCCGCAGTCTATCACACTTTGCTTTGCCTCTAACTTCTGTGCCGATGCCCCCAGAGAAGGCAGCAGCGACAGGACTCCTAATATAATCTGTTTTCGCATACTCTATTTCACATTCAGGTTCTTGGCCGCCTCCCGGGCCATGAACTCCGGACTATAGGCACACTGCACGGTGCAGGTGCCGGTCTGGTAGTTCCCCTCGCGGTCGATATAATACTCGGTCTCCACCACATGCTTGCCCTTGGCAAGACGGTCGAAGTAATAGTTCGTGGCGTTGTCCTTCGGCGCGCAGTAGTAGCCCCAGTGATAACCGCTGAGCTGTCCGACGGGCTCCATGCATGCCGCACGCTTGTCCTGCACCTGCACGAAGTCATAGTCTCGGTCGGCGGTGATGGTGATGCGCACCTTCACCTTGTCTCCCACCTTGAGCTGACGCCCCTCGCTGAGAACCTCGCGCCTGACGGTCAGACCGGCGGAAGCATCCTGCACCTCGGCAGCCTTCTGCATGAACTGGGCATAGACAGCGCCCCAACTGGTATGGTCGGTGGTCTTCCGTGCGGTGAACTGCCGCAGGTCGGCACCTTGGTAACGACCCTTCACATAGCCGATGGCGGCACTCCGGTGGTCGGCCGACAGCTCCCTGCCATCCACTTCCAATACGGCCGGGGCGTCGTTTGCCGGCGTGAGCTTGTCTGTCTGTCCGTCCAGGAAGGCATAGACGGCGTCGACGCTGTTGAGAGGAGTATCCCAACTCTGCGTGCGCTTTTCCTGCAAGAGCCACCGCTGCATCTCCTCGATGGTCTGTTTCTCGGTCGGCTGAAGCTGCTTCATTGCCTCGATGGCCGCCACCTGAGAAGGAATGCGGTAGTCGAACCAGCTGTATTGCGCCTTCGGAGTATCGAAATAGCGGCCCATCTCCTCCTTGTAGACCGTGTATTCCCTCACGCTCTGCAGGTATTCCCGTGCCTTGGAGCCCTCCCCGTAGAGTGAAAGGATAATGGCGCTGTTGGCCTTTCCGTAGATGGTATACTCCGCCCGCTTCTTCACGAGGAGACTCAATAGATAGTCGGTGTCGGCCGTTTTCTTCCTGCCTGCCAATGCATTGCAATAGAGATAGTCGCAGGCCAGCTCGCTGGGCACAAGGATTTTCACCCCCTTTTTCTCCAGTTTCTTCAGTTCGGCGACCTCTTCTCTCATCCTCTTGTCCAAGAATCCAAAGGCCCGAGCCTGCATCTGGCCGGTCTGCTCCTGTCTGCCGATCATCCTGTCAAGGCGCGTGAGCATCTTCGTAACTGCCATTGTCATGTATGGGGAGCCCTGCATGCCCGGCCACCAAGAGAATGATCCGTCGAGTCGCTGCAGCTTCTTGAGGTCGTCGAGTATTTTGTTCAGACGCATGGAAATCGTGTTCTCGTCGAAGAAATTGATGAGTTGCCGCTTCTGTTCGCCCTCCTTCTCGGCATCCATGACCCATGGAGTCTCCTCGAGGAGCATCGACTTGAGATCCTGATTCTTCTCCAGACTGCTCATCAGGGCGGTCTCCCCGCCCTTCTCCTGCCGCCAAAGGTCGAGCGTCCGCTTGATGACAGGACTCTGATGGAGCAGGTTTGAGGCGATGGAGTTGGCATAATAGGCTGCCGTGAGCGAGATGGCGTTGCGATCATTGACATCTCCCACATAAGGCAAGGCCTGCACCATCAGCCATGCGGGGTTGTCGGCATACTCCACGATGAGCCTGTTGTCGTCGCGTTTCACGGGAAAGAGCTTGCCGAGGTCTATCGCCTTGGTGCCCGCGCCGTTCTGCGTAAAGGGCACGGTATTCGTTACGAGTTCCATGTCAGGCAGTATCGGCAGATAGTGCTGCTCGCCGTCGCTGTAGCCTTTTCCGCTTGCCATGATCTTGCAGACAAGCATCTTGTCGGCCGATTCGGGCTTATAGCCGAACCTCACGCTCGTCGTTCCATTGGCGGGAATGCGGTATTTGGCAGTCTCCTCATAGACCACCTTCTGCGTCTCGGCGTCGAGGAGCTGCACCGTTGCCGTCCCTGAGACAGCCTCGGAGGTCGTGTTGAATATCCTGCTGCTGATGGTCGCCTTGTCGCCTACCCGCAGGAAGCGCGGCAGATTGGGCTGCACCATCACCGTCTTCTTGGCCACGGCCTCCCCCTCGAGGAATCCGTAGTTCATCCGGCTGTCGTGGGCAAAGCCTATAAAGCGCCATGTGGTGATGCTCTCGGGCAGCGTGAACTTGATCTTCACATTGCCCTGGGCGTCGGTCTCAAGGTTCGGATAGAAGAATGCCGTCTCGTTCAGGTTCTCACGCAGCTGACCTGCGCCCTGCCCCGGGGCTTTCCCTTCCGTGCCTTCACGCCCCTTGCCCTGCGTATCATAACCGACAACGGGATTTTCGTTCATGGAGGCCTCTGCGGCAGAAGCTCCCAAACCACGAACCCTTACATCCGCCCTGACGGCCTCTGCGCCGGCTTCCTTGGCCATGGGAGCCATGACAGAACCCGCTGTCATATAACCCACAGGCACATCATTACGCATGACGGACAGAACCCCGCCATACGGATAGGGGAATTGATAAAGGTGTGAGAAACTCAGTTCCGCGGCCTCCAGCCACTTCGCCGGTAACGCCGAACTGGCAGAGACAGGGTTGTTATAGCCTCTCCGCCATGCTGTCTGGGGGTAAAAGAAATATATAGCGGGCGTGAAAGACCAGTTATGCTTGCGGATTTGGTCAAGTGATTTGTCGAAGAGCGTCGCATAGAGCTGCGCCTTAACGGGCTTGTCGCCCAGGCGGGTGATGTTCAGCGTCCACTCTTCCTGCTGCCCGGGCAGGAGCTTGTCGCGGAAGGTGGTCCACTTCATGACGAGCCGCATGTCGGGCAGCGGCTTGCGAATCTGCACATGATGGCGATAGACCACCCCCTCTTTCACCCACGCATAGTTGAGCGTGAGCCCGTTGCCATACTCCGGCTTATAGGCGAACGAGCGGTTATGGAGCTCGCCGTGCAGGTCGATCGTCCCGTTTTCGAGGAGTTTATTGCCACTCATGAGGGTGTAGACCACATGCTGCACCTCGTCGGAAGAGCCCAGCTGGATGTGTACGGGACTGCCGTCGCGGGGAAATTCCCCTGCCGTCTGGTAGAACCAGTCGTGTGTTTCCACCACGGCCTTTTTGTCTTGCAGGGAGAAGACCGTAAAGTCTCTCTCGATCGTATCATTCCCGCACACGGCCTGCAGATGATGCCTGCCCGATGGCAGGGGGGCTATCTGCGCCCGGATATCCAGCTTCTCATTGGCCTTGGCGGTATAGGTACGGTTGTCGATGGTATAGGCCACCGTTCCCGGAATCCCCTTCCCGGCATTATTGAGATAATTGAAAGTGAGGGTACGCAGGCTGTCCTTGAGTTCACAGGCCGGCAGATTACAGCTGAAAGCAGTAGCTTTCGAGCCGAGGGGCAACCTTGCCACAGCGTCGTGCGACTCCCCGCCGGAATCGGTTACGGTGGCTTCTACGGATATATTGCAGAAGATCGGTGTGCCGTCGTGCCTCTCGGGCAGCGTCATGGGGACACGAATCCTGAACTCACCCCTATCGTCGGTAACCACGGTATCTTGCTTTATCCTCCCGAAGCCTTTGGCATTCTCGCCCCAATAGTGCCACCAGAACGAGCGGGTTCGTGATATCTTATAGCCCACCTTGGCGCCCTGCACGGGCACTCCGGCATAGCTCCGCGCCTTTCCCGACACCGTGATGGTGTCGCCGACCTCATATTTCCCCTTATATTCATCAAACTCCACCACGAAGGTAGGACGCTTATACTCCTCCACCTTAAAGTAGGCAGCATCGTTGCCCGTACGCACCGAGAACTGTCCCGTCAGTCCGCCAACGGGCAGAACGAAGTCGGCAGAGGCCGAGCCGAACTCGTCGGTGGCAACTTCTTTCTGCTCTACTACCTTGTAATTGGCATCGTAGAGAGTCAGGGTGTAGAGCTTTTGCCGAAGCACGGCCAGCTCCTCGTTTCCCGATTTATTGTAGGCCACCATCGCCACATGCACCGTCTGTCCGGGTCGATACAGCGCACGGTCGGTATAGAGTTTCGTAAAGTTTGTAGAGCCGGCGGCATCAAAATATCTGAAGAACGACCGGAACGACAGCCTCGGAGCATATCGGTCTTCGCCCTTGTACACATTAATATAGGGATAATCCGACTTATGGAAGATATATTCGCCCCCCGTGTCCGTCATGACACTCATTTCCTTCTTTGTCTCAGGATTGCTCAATGTTATATTGGCATAGGGAACCGGCTCGCCCGTAGTGGCATTCACCACGGCCACACGCACGCTTTGATCGGGCAAGCGGGTCCATACTGGCATCAGGTCGCTCACTCTCACAAGTACTCTATCGGGCTTCAGGCTCTTATTGTCGGCCTGGAACTCAAGGACATAGGCACCTAAAGGCAGTCCCCTGAGCGTCATGGAGTCCTTTATCTCTTCATAGGCAGGGTGCCCGGCAAAGCTTTTCGTCCGTACGGCATCCGCTACAAGATTGCCCTCCGCCGCCAGGCGGGCCAACACTTTCTCGTCAACGATATCGCCGGGAGTTATGAATTTCGCATTCACCCGATACACCTTCATGGTGAGTTCACGGAGGTTGCGGATGAAATTAATCTCTAATTGCTGTTCCCGGTCAGGCAGCAAGAGGGTCTTACCGACATTGACAGAGAACTCGGGCTGCGTGAGCTGGGCCAGGTTGTTCCGCAAGATGTCCGCCCGGGGATAGTCTTTCCACTTCCCGATGGCCTCGTTGAGATAGTCGAAGCACGCCTTGTCAAGCTCCCTGGTGCCGCCCCGCATCAGGTCGTAACGGCTGATGGCCACCTCGCAGGCTATCGGCAAGTCGCCGTAAAGGCGGAGGAGAGAGTCGAGGGCGGCCGCCCTCAGCCCGTTGGTCTTTGACTCTCTCTCGTCGAGTTTCAGGGCCGTGTAGCAGGCCGCGGGCCGGTTGCCCTTGGCCTCGTAATACTTGTGGAGCGTGGCATAGGCCCCGGTCTCGAGGCCGATGACATGCAGCAGGTCGTGGTTGAACACCTTGCTGTCTACGCCCACCTCCACCAGCGGGGCATAAGAGGCGTCCCGGATGGCCGCCAATGCGTCGGGATTCTCCATGGCACGGGCATAGAATTTCTCATACCGGGCACCGTCATCCCTGCCGTCATAATAGTCTTCATAGATCTTGCCGATGACTAAATTGTATACCGCCTTCAGCACCTTGTCGGATGTCTTTTGCTCCATAGCCTCCAGACGAGTCCTCGCCGGCTGGAGGGAATCCCGTGAGACGGCAGCCTGAACACCCAGGCTTAGCAGCTGGGCCTTCACCAGATGGCCGTAGGCTTTCTCTCGCGCTGCCGTCCGGGAAATCTTCTCCAGCACCTGAAGCTCGGCCTTCGGCAGGTCTTTCTCCCGTACCTGCTCAAACTGTTTCCACAACTGAGTATAGTTATCCGCGTTCATTGACAAGGGCAGCATGCACAGCAGCATGGCCATTAAACCGACTATATGTTTCATAATTCCATTCTTTTAGGATTCTATCCTTAAATGCCGACCCGGGCAAAAACTTGCTTTTGCGGGGGCGATTGTCAGGCAAAGATAACAAAAAAACCATGAATTTGAAATGGGTTTGAGATAAAAAGCCATGCTTTTAGGCTTTTTTCACTCCCACCTGACGGCTGGCGGCCTGACAAAATCGGCGAGACTGTACGACGAAATCGGCGAAATTGTCCCACAAAATCGCCGATTCCGTCAGGCGGGAGGCTGTCTCCCGCATCCTTGTTTTACCCACACTGGAAGAAGCGGGCCACAAGCTGCCCCACTCTTTCCTTGTCGTTCTCGGTCTCCGCCCTTAGGGTTCGGTCGCCGAAAGACTTGAGCTGACGCCCGATGCCGTCGATCATCGACTTGCTGAAGACGCCATATTCCTCATAGACGGCACGCTGCCGCTCCAGGCATTCGGCAGAGGCCCAGCAACTGTCGGGCAGCGACGCGAGGTTGGCAAACTTCTCGGCAGACCGCTCGTCGTGGATGTTTCCGTCGACGAAAGTGCGCTCCGCCACCTCGAGGGCATCCGGCATCTCAAATCCATGACGGATGGCGACGCAGAGGCTCGCAATGAACTGATAGACATCGGCACTTCCGTCGCCGCTGCGAATCTCGAAAGTCTGCTTGCCGGAGGTGTCAAAGTCTGCTCCCGAGAAGGGATCCTGCGGATTGGCCTCGGCACTCATGTTCACGCCGGCCGTCCATCCCAGCGGCACGCGCACCAGCGCCGAGCGGTTGCTCACGCCCCAGCAGACATTCGTGGGAGCCTCCTGGTGAGGGACCAGACGGAAATAGGAGGTGGGATTCTTGTTCCCGAAAGCCGTAATGGACGGTGCAAGATCCATCAGCCCGGCTATTCCCCGGCGAGCCTCGTCGGTGAGGCTGCCGTCAGGACGGATCATCACGCTCTTGCCGTCTTTCATCAGGCGCATGTGGATATGCAGCCCCGATCCGGCCTCGCCGACGGTGATCTTGGGAGCAAAGGTTACATCCAGGCCCTCACGATAGGCCTCATTGCGAATCACCCACTTGGCAATGAGCAGCTGATCGGCCGCCTCCAGGCAAGGCACGGGCAGGAACTCTATCTCGTTCTGCTCGTAGGTGAGCCCGTCCTGAGTGAAGTTGCCCACCTCGGAATGCCCGTACTTGATCTGTCCGCCGCACTGCGCCACGAAGTCCATGCAGCGTGCCCGGAAGTCATTGGTCTTCGCATAGGGCATCGACTCGTGATAGCCGTGCTGGTCGAGGGCGGGATAGACCGCCTCGGCGGGCCGTATGACATAATACTCCAGTTCGCCCATGGCGTCGAACTCGATGCCCGTCTTTTCCAGAAGAACTTGCTGCGCCTTCTTTAGAGTTTCCTCCGGGGAATTGGCCAAAGGCTCTCCGTCACGGTTATAAAACTCACAGAGCAGGTCTAAAGTGGGAATCTCGGCAAAGGGGTCTACGAATGCCGTGGAGTAACGAGGCACCACATAGAGGTCGCTGCTGGCGGCTTCTATGAAGTCGAAGAGGCTCGACCCGTCTACACGCTCTCCGCAGGAGAGTATCGTACTGAGGTAATCAAGGTCATTGATCACGAAGTTCAGGGTCTTCAACTTCCCGTCTCCGCCCGGATACATGAAGTTAACCATGCGAATGTCGTTCGCCCGGATAAATTGAATCACATCCTCCTTGGTAAACTCGCACGGAGGTTTCTGCAGATAGGCAACGACCCTGTTCGGGCACATTTTCAGTTTGGGGTTTTCCATTTTTGTATGATTGTTTAAGTTTCTATTTCGCTTCTGTATGGCGGCCTGCCGATTTCCGGAAACCGAAAGGCGTGGCACTATCGCCTCGCCACCATCGTGCGCTGCAGGACAAACAGGGTTGCGAGCACGATGAGGAACACCGCCGTCTTCGCCATCATCCATTCCGCAGCATCCCCGAAGACAAAGTTGACAAGCCCGAAAACAATACCCAGGGAGAAAAGGACAAGCGGCAGGATGCCCAGCCAGCGGAGCCAGCCCCGGTAGCGAATGCAGAAGACGATGCCGACGGCCAGCATGACGAGGTTGTAGGCCACGCCCGCCACTTGGCGGACAATGTTGAGCGTGGGGTCGAAAGAGGATATGTTGCCTAACGCGAAGAGCCCTACCCTCACGACAATCCACACATAGAGCAGCCAGTAGACAGACTCCCCGCATTTCTTCAGGTGGCGGGCAAGATTAAAAGCAAGCGCCGCCTCACAGACGGTGAAGAGGATTCCGAAGACTCCGAGATAGTAGACCTTTGCCAAGAGGAGCGACATTGCGCCGCCATGAGTAAAGTTTACGATGTCGGTCATATACTGCTCAAGCAACAGGCTGACCGCTCCGACGAGCAGAAACACCACATTCCATACATCACAAGCCTTGGAAACTCTCACTGAACTACGCTTCATTGTTTAAGAATTTGCATCATAGTTTTCGCAAAAATACAAAATATTCTGAAACGAGATGCCTTTTTCGGCGAAAAAAAATGCGGCGGCAGGGCGAAGTCCTTGATAATTAAGGGTACGAGGACAACGGCTTCCCTTGTTTTTTATTATCTTTGCAGCATCCGGGGAGAGCATCCCGCACCTTGAAGCGAGAGCCCGGTTTTCGACTTTCCCGGCCGTCCGTCGTATCATCAGACAGAAGAAACCCAACGAGAATGAACCAAGCAGAGCTGACAGAAACCATAGGAGCATGCCGAAAGGGAGACACCCGTGCCTTCCGGGCAGTTGTCCTCGAATATCAGGAAATGGTGTTCTCGCTAAGTCTGAAGATGCTCTGCAACGAGGATGAAGCCAAGGATGCCGTGCAGGAAACATTCCTGCGCGTCTGGAAAAAGCTGGACGACTACTCGCCCGACAAGGGCAAGTTCTCCACCTGGATATACGCCATTGCCTCCCGCATCTGCCTCGACAGGATGAAGCATCGCCGCCGATGGGTGGCCTTGCCGGAAGAAGAACTGCGGTTCAGGCCTCTCTTTGACAACGGCGCGGAACGCCGCCTGGAGGCCAGGGAATGGCTGGACCTCGTCAAGGTGCTGGCTTCCAAGTTGGGGCGCAAGCAGCAAACGGTGTTCACCCTGAGTGCCCTCGAAGGCCTCAGCCACGAGGAAATCGCACAGATAACGGGGCTCTCCGCCGAGAAAATCAAGGGCAACCTCTATGCTGCCCGCCAGAAAATGAAGGAACAACTCAAGCCATTAGGCTATGGAACAGAATGAAAATACACTCGACAAACTGATAGAAAGCCTGCGGAACGACAGTCCGCGACTGGAAAACCCCGAGCTGATGGCCGACCGGATTATGCTGCACATAAAGCGAGCCGACCGACAGGAGGCATTCCTCGGCGTGCTGCGCCGCCTGTCCGTGGCAGCCTCCATAATTGCCATCATCGGCTTTGCCTGGCTCCAGCTGACGGCCACGGTGCCTCCCAAGACCGACCCCGCCATACTCGCTTACCAAGAGCGCACAGTCGGCGAGCGGCCGTCGCGCGCAGAAAAAGGCAACCATATAAGGTATATACAAGACAAACTGCATGGGCAAGACTCGTATTCAATCTTAAAACGAAAGGCATATGAAAACCATCATTAAACTCTTTGTGCTCATCGCCACAAGCATTTTGGTCGTCTCCTGCGCAAAGCAGGACAGCACCATGCGTACCCTCGTCAGGGCCGACGGATCCTGCAACAGGACCATCGAGATACAGACTGACACGGCCCGGCTCGTCAACGGCTGGCCGGACTACGACCGGCTGCCGTCGCGCGCAGAAAAAGGCAACCATATAAGGTATATACAAGACAAACTGCATGGGCAAGACTCGTATTCAATCTTAAAACGAAAGGCATATGAAAACCATCATTAAACTCTTTGTGCTCATCGCCACAAGCATTTTGGTCGTCTCCTGCGCAAAGCAGGACAGCACCATGCGTACCCTCGTCAGGGCCGACGGATCCTGCAACAGGACCATCGAGATACAGACTGACACGGCCCGGCTCGTCAACGGCTGGCCGGACTACGACCGGCTGGCCTTTAGATTCGACCGGAACTGGACGCTGAACTGGGCCGAAAAGGGATCAAAAGACAGGCACCCCTTCCCCGTGAGGCACGCCCGGACGGACAGCATCGTCATCATCGCCTCCTCCGAATGGGACCATGTGGAGGACATGGCACGGCATACCCTCTTCGTGCCGGATACCCTGATCATCACGCCCAAGGCCGAGTTCAGACGCTCCTTTAAGTGGTTCTACACCGATTATACCTTTAAGGAGACTTATCCGAAGGTGAGTCTGCCGTTCAGGATTCCGCTGGAAAAGTATCTGTCAACGGAGGAAATCGGCTATTGGTTCCGCGGGGAGCCTGACCTTGCACAAGGATTGTCGGGGATGGAGACCGACGACCTGATGGACGGCATCAAGGAGAAATACGGCAAATGGCTCGTGGCCAACTGGATGGAAGGGCTCTGCGGCATCATCGAGGACAACTATTCCTCCATCAAGAACGCGCCCGTAGACAAGCGGGAGTTCGCCGCCAAAAGGCAAATCCTGATCCAGAAGGCCTGCGGACATAGTTCCGCCATCATCGAAAATATGGGCCGTGAGGCTGTTGACGGCATCTTCCACGAGGTGTTCCGGTCGACCGCCTACGACAAGATCGTGAACGACGACAGCAAGACAGCCGCCTTGGAACGCACCTTCGCGGCATTCGATGCCCTCGTCCATACCACCGTCTGCTACCAGATTCTCATGCCGGGCAGCAACGGAGAAGAGGGAATGGCGGACGGGGGAGCCTTCTTCCAGTACCGTCTCACCGGCTCCCGCCTCCTCGCCGGAGAGTATATCATCAATCCATCGGTAAGGGTCAGGAACCTTTGGGCGTTCCTCCTTACCGGCTTCATTATGCTCTTATCCCTCTTTCTGGTCTGGAGAAAATGGAGACATTCACGCTGATACAGCCTCCCGAGACTGTCATTCCGTCGCCAAAAGATGACAGAATGTCAGAATTCGGAGATAGGAATGCTCTTTGATAGATGATTGCCGAGAAAATCATCAGACAAGATAAGCGGAGCCTTTCGGCTGTCTTCTCACAGGGAAAAGCGGCAGAAGGCTCCGGCAAGAGAAAAGAAAGGAGAAACAAGTTATGACATTCGACAAATTCACCATCAAGGCGCAGGAGGCCGTGCAAGAAGCAGTCAACACCGCGCAACAGGCCCAGAACCAAGCCATCGAACCCGTGCACCTGCTTCAGGGAGTCGTTGCCAAAGGCAAGGATATAGTGAACTATATCTTCCAGAAACTCGGAATCAACGCCCCGCAGATAGAGACGCTTGTGCAGGGGGAAATCGCCCACCTGCCTAAAGTACAGGGCGGACAGCCCTATTTCTCGAATACGGCGAACCAGGTGCTCACCCGCACGCAGGACATCTCCCAGAAATTGGGCGATGAATTCGTGTCCGTAGAACCCATGCTGATGGCCCTGCTCGAGGTAGACAGCACCGCCGCACGCATCTTGAGAGACGCGGGGTGCACAAAAGAAGGGCTCAGGAAGGCCGTGGCAGAACTCCGTCAGGGACAGAAAGTGCAGTCGGCCTCGGGCGACGAGAACTATCAGGCCCTCGACAAATATGCCAAGAATCTCGTGCAGGACGCGCAGTCGGGCAAGCTCGACCCCGTCATCGGCCGCGACGAGGAGATTCGCCGCGTGCTGCAGATACTGTCGCGCCGCACCAAGAACAACCCTGTCCTGATCGGTGAACCCGGCACCGGCAAGACCGCCATCGTAGAAGGACTCGCCCAGCGAATCGTCCGCGGCGATGTGCCGGAAAACCTGAAGAACAAGCAGCTCTACTCGCTCGACATGGGCGCCCTGGTCGCCGGTGCCAAATACAAGGGTGAGTTTGAGGAGCGGCTGAAGTCGGTCATCAAGGAGGTTACCCATGCCGACGGCAACATCATCCTCTTCATCGACGAGATACACACGCTCGTAGGAGCCGGCGGAGGCGAGGGAGCCATGGACGCGGCCAACATCCTGAAGCCGGCCTTGGCGCGCGGAGAGCTGCGGGCGATAGGCGCCACGACGCTCAACGAGTATCAGAAGTACTTCGAGAAGGACAAGGCGCTCGAGCGCAGGTTCCAGACCGTGATGGTGGACGAGCCCTCCGAGGCCGACGCCATCTCCATCCTGCGCGGCCTGAAGGAGCGTTACGAGAACCACCACAAGGTGCGCATACAGGACGACGCCTGCATCGCGGCCGTCAAACTGTCGGAGCGATACATCTCAGACCGCTTCCTTCCCGACAAGGCCATCGACCTGATGGACGAGGCGGCGGCAAAGCTCCGCATGGAGAGAGACTCCGTTCCCGAGGAGCTCGACGAGCTGGAACGCAGGCTCAAGCAGCTCGAGATCGAGCGCGAGGCCATCAAGCGTGAGAACGACACCGACAAAATCCGGCAGCTCGACAAGGAAATAGCCGAGCTGCAAGACAAGGACAAGGACTTCCGCGCCAAGTGGGAGTCGGAGAAGGGCTTGGTAAACAAGATCCAGCAAGACAAGCAGGAGATGGAAAACCTGAAGTTCGAGGCGGAGCGCGCGGAGCGCGAAGGCAACTATGAGCGCGTGGCCGAGATCCGCTATGGCAAGCTCAAGGCCCTTCAGGACGATATAGACAACATCCAGATACAGCTCAAGGCCACGCAAGGGGGCGAGGGAATGGTGCGCGAGGAGGTAACGGCCGACGACATCGCCGAGGTGGTGAGCCGCTGGACAGGCATCCCCGTTGCCCGCATGATGCAGAGCGAGCGCGAGAAGCTGCTCCATCTGGAGGAAGAACTCCACAAGCGCGTCGTCGGACAGGAGGAAGCCATTCGGGCCGTGGCAGACGCCGTGCGCCGCTCACGGGCCGGCCTGCAAGACCCCAAGCGACCCATCGCGTCGTTCATCTTCATGGGCACCACGGGCGTCGGCAAGACCGAACTGGCCAAGGCCTTGGCAGAATATCTCTTCAACGACGAGAACATGATGACCCGTATCGACATGAGCGAGTATCAGGAGAAGTTCAGCGTATCGCGCCTGATCGGCGCCCCTCCGGGCTATGTGGGCTACGATGAGGGCGGCCAGCTGACGGAGGCCGTCCGCCGGAAGCCCTACTCCGTGGTGCTCTTCGACGAGATAGAGAAGGCGCATCCCGATGTTTTCAACATCCTGCTGCAGGTGCTCGACGACGGCAGACTTACCGACAACAAGGGCCGTGTGGTGAATTTCAAGAACACCATCATCATCATGACCTCCAACCTCGGCAGCCAGCTCATCCGCGAACGGCTGGAAGAGGCGGGCGGCGTACTCGGCAAAAGCGAGCTGCAAAGCCTCAGCCAGCAGCTCTTCGGGATGCTGAAGCAGACCATCCGGCCGGAGTTCCTGAACCGCATCGACGACACCATCATGTTCCTGCCGCTGTCCAAGCAGGAGATCGCAAAGGTGGTGGAGCTCCAGATGAACCGCGTAAGGCAGATGCTCGAGTCGCAGGGCTTCACGCTCCGGTGGACTCCTGCCGCCATCGACTATCTGGCGCAGGTGGGCTACGACCCGGAGTTCGGCGCCCGACCGGTGAAGCGTGCCATCCAAGACCATGTGCTGAACGAGCTCTCCAGGAAGCTTCTGGCCGAACAGGTGTTGCGCGAAAAGCCCATCGTCGTCGACGCCAACGCGGCCGGACTGCAGTTCCGCAACTAATCAGCAGCCGCTCCCCTCGACCCGAAAAGCTGGCGAGGGGAGCCTTGCCTTTTGTCAAGAGGAGCCTTTACGGCACCCTTCAGGCAAGTTACAGACAGCGTGTAACAGTGTTACAAACGGCGTGTAATCGTATTACAGGCAGCGTGTAACCCTATTGTTAACGGCTGCGGATGTGCCCGAAGGATGCCGTAAAGGCTCCTCTTGATGATTGCGGACAGGCTCTATCTCATGATTTTCTTCCCGTTACGGATGTAGACGCCACGGGGCAGGGCATCCAGCTCCGTGCCCAGATACTGCCCGTTGAGGTTGTAGATTCGGTTGTCGGGCATACTGGCCGGCGTGAGCTTCACGCCCTGAATGGCCGACACCACCGGTTTAGGTATGGAAATCTCGTCGAGGAACATGCGCCGGGTGGTCGTGAAGGTTATCCGCACCTCGCCGCTGCCCGATATCGTGGTGGAGCATTCGGTCCATTCACCCTTCTTCATGGTGAAGACGGGCGTGCCGATTTTCAGGTTGTCCGTGGCCGAGAGGGTAAGGCTCGTGCCGTCTCCGGCCGCATTCCATGCCGCGGCCTTGAAGGTCAAGGTCGTCGCTCCCCCGTCGATGGTGAAGACGGGCGTCGTGGCCGTCCCGGCAGCACTTACCGAGCCGAACCTCGCGCACTGGCTGCCGGCGAAGGCCAGGGAATGCGTCCAGCCCTCGTTGTCCGGACTGAAGCTGCCATTGGCGATGCTCCCGCTCCACCGATTGTCGTTCCCACCGGTGCCCGCGCAGTTGTCGAAGGTCTCGTGAAAATAATATTTTCCCGTGTCGGTGCCCGCATTTCCGCCGCTCTCCGGTTTCCTGACAAAGGTGATGGAGCCGTCGTCCTGTATCGTAATCTTCTTCAGCGATACCGCCCGGGATGTTCCTCCGTAGGTGCGCAGCGAGACGATGCTGTCTACGCCGTTGCCATACAGATTGGAGTTGCTGCTCGAATAGCTCAGCATCACCTTGTCGGCCGTGAGGATGCAGGCTCTCTTCCTGGACTGCGTGTTATTCAGGGTGTTGTTGTTCCAGCGTGCCTTGCTGTAGGCGATGCGGCTCAGCATCAGGCCGCTCCCCATGGAATAGGTGTCATAATTGTCGGAATAGGTCTCCGGATACCATGTTCCCGGGGCTCGGCTCTCAAGGATGAAGTTCTCCGTATCGCTGATCTTGATCCTCACGGCCGACATCGTGTTTGCCTCGTTGGGATTGCCCAGCGTTACGATGCTGTCGGCCTCCGCGTCCACGGCCGACAGCTCGGGGATGTCGAGCCAGCCTAAGTAGCTCTTTTCGTATGCCGTGTAGCCTATGGGTGCCCGTGTGTCGTTCACATAGGCTCCGCAGTCCATGATCGACCAGTTGCTGAACGGATCGTCGTCGGAATAGCTCCCGTCGGTAACATAGAAGTCGGGAAGTCCCAGTGCGTGGCCGAACTCATGGCAGAACACTCCCATGCCCATCAAGGCCGTTCCGCCGGTATGCAGTTCGTTTCCCACGAAGTAAGACTTGAAATAAGTGCCGCTCATGGTTCTCTCGCAGTCGTATTCGCAGGGCCACACAAAGTTCGCGTTCTCCGCGGTCTGCGCTTCCGTGGCCTCACCCCTGCCGGCATAGAGGATGCAGACAAGCGGCACGCCAGAGCCTGTATTGTATCGGGAGAAGTCTGTGCCCAGCTGACTTGCTGCCGCAGCCACGGCATCTTCCACCAGTCCGTCTACATTCTTGTCGGCGCCCTGCTTGTCGTTGGCACCATAATACTTATAGCTGTTGGACAAGGTAACGATTCCCACGACATCAAACGACGGCACGAAGGCTCCATAGCTCTGCGCCTTGAAATAGTCTTTCACGGACCCCACGCATCCCGTCTCTTCCGAATAGCCCTCCACATTGTAATAACGCCTCATCTTCTCTACGGTCGTCGTAGGCTTGAACGACAGGTCGGAGAACTGCACCATGATGACCGGAAAGGTATAGCTGCCTATGCTGTTGACGGCTCCCATGCCACTCTGTCCGAACTTGCCGAGGCCGTCGCTCGTGGAGGCGTAGCACGCCTTGCGCACGGCAGCCCGCCGCCCGGAGGCCTTCAGGCTCAAGGCCGCGAGGTCGGACACTTGCCGATAGCCGCCCGTGGAGTCTTGACGAAAGCATCTTCCGTCGGCCGCACGCAGATAGTGGAAATGCTCGTTACCCACCAGTTCGACCCTTACAACGGTACCGTCGGCCAGGGTGATATTGCTCCACAGCCCTCTGCGGGCAGGTATGCCATGGGTGGCCTGCACGGCAGCCATCAGCAAAAGCAGCAGGAAAAACTTTTTCATTTTAAGTAAGTTAGCTTAAATTCCCAATTCCAGAAAAACGAATGCAAAGTTAAACTTTTACTTCCTACGGAACAAATTTATTTAGTTAAATGTGCGGAGAGGAGACTAAAAAACGCGGGGATATATTTGGGCGTCTATCCGGAAATACCTATCTTTGCAGTCAACACCATAATTCTGAGACAAATGGAAGATAAAGAGAGAGAGGCAGTAAGACTGCCCGAGAACGCGTTTCGCGAACTGAAGGACGGCGAGGAATACCAGCCCGTGATGGGCGCGGACAAGACCTATCCCGAAGTGAACGGCTGGTCGGTAACCTGGGGTGTGCTCATGGTAGTGCTCTTCTCGGCCGCGGCCGCATACTTAGGCCTCAAGGTGGGGCAGGTTTTCGAGGCTGCCATCCCCATCGCCATCATCGCCATCGGCGTTTCTTCTGCCGCCAGGCGCAGGAATGCGCTGGGAGAGAATGTCATCATCCAGAGCATCGGCGCCTGTTCGGGTGCCGTCGTGGCCGGCGCGATCTTCGTTCTGCCCGCCATCTACATGCTCGATCTGGAGGCCAGTTTCCTCAAGATATTCATCGCCTCCTCGCTGGGAGGCGTGCTCGGCATCCTCTTTCTCATCCCCTTCCGTAAGTATTTCGTGAAGGACATGCACGGAAAATATCCGTTCCCCGAGGCTACCGCTACCACGCAGGTACTGGTTTCAGGCGAAAAGGGCGGCAGTCAGGCCAAGCCGCTGCTGTTTGCCGGTCTCATCGGAGGTCTCTATGACTTCGTCGTGGCCACCTTCGGGCTGTGGAACGAGAACTTCACCTCACGCGTGTTCGGCTGGGGCCAGCAACTGGCCGACCATGCCAAGCTGGTGTTCAAGGTGAATACGGGTGCCGCGGTGCTGGGTCTGGGCTATATCATCGGGCTTCGCTATGCGGCCATCATCACCTTCGGGTCGCTCACGGTGTGGTGGCTCGTGGTGCCGGGAATGGCCCTGCTCTTCCCCGACACCGTGCTCAACCAGTGGGACCCGACCATAGCGGCCGCCGTGGGAGCCATGAGTCCCGAACAGATTTTCTCCGGTTACGCCCGCAGCATAGGCATCGGAGGCATCGCCATGGCCGGCATCATCGGAATCATCAAGAGCTGGGGCATCGTCAAGAGTGCCGTCGGACTGGCTGCCCGGGAGATGAAAGGCAAGGGCGCAGGACAGGAAGAGGTGGTTCGCACACAGCGTGATATCTCCTTCAAGATCATCGCCATCGGCTCCATCCTTACCATCCTCGTAACATTTATCTTCTTCTATACCGGCGTGATGGACTTCAACCTGCTGCACGCGGTGGTTGCCATCCTGCTCGTAGCCGTCATCGCATTTCTCTTCACCACGGTTGCCGCCAACGCAATCGCCATCGTCGGCAGTAATCCCGTATCGGGAATGACGCTGATGACCTTGATTCTGGCTTCCGTGGTCATGGTCGCAGTAGGCTTGAAAGGTGAGGCCGGCATGCTGGCAGCCCTGCTGATGGGAGCCGTGGTGTGCACGGCACTGAGCATGGCCGGCAGCTTCATCACCGACCTGAAGATAGGCTACTGGCTCGGGACGACCCCGAAGAAGCAGGAGAGCTTCAAGTTCCTGGGCACCATCATCGCAGCGGCTACGGTAGCCGGGGTGATGATTCTGCTCGACAAGACTTACGGCTTCAAGGGCGATGCGCTGGCCGCTCCCCAGGCACACGCCATGGCTGCCGTCATCGCCCCCCTGATGAACGGGCAGGGCGCACCGTGGCTGCTCTATGCGATAGGCGCCGTCATCGCCCTGATTCTCGACCGCTGCAAGATCAGCGCACTGGCTTTCGCCCTCGGAATGTTCATCCCCATCCAACTGAATATACCACTGGTGATCGGCGGGGCGGTCAACTGGTTCGTAACCACACGCAGCAAAGACGAGAAACTGAACAAGGCTCGTGGCGAGAAGGGGACGCTGATTGCCAGCGGCTTCATTGCTGGCGGTGCCCTGATGGGAGTGGTGAGTGCGCTGCTGAAGTTCGGCGGCATCGAGTTTCAGTATGGCGGCTGGTGGGCAAACCACCTCTCGGAACTGCTCTCCCTGGCGGCCTACCTGTTGCTCATCACCTACTTCATCATTGCCACGAGACCCAAGGCAGGGGAAACAGAGACACAAGACTAACCACGCATAAAACATAAGAAAAGGAGACTCCGACAAAGAGTCTCCTTATTTTTTACCCCCTGCCTGCCGGCAGGCTCAACTGAAGAAGCGTGCTATCGTCCGCATGAACGGCGTGAGGAGCTTGCGGTGGGGCTGCCCCTTGTAGTCGACCCGCGTAAGGCTCTGCGACACGAAGAGCCGCTTCCGGGCCCTTGAGATGGCCACATAGAACTTCCGCTTGTCCTCCTCGAGCAGCCGCTGGTTATTCTGATTATAGTAATTGGGATAACGCCCGTCGACCGCGTCGAAGACAACCACATTGTCGAACTCCAGCCCCTTGGCCTTATGGACGGTGGTAACGAATATCCTGTCTCTGATGGTAGACGAGTTACAGAGGTCGGCTTCCTTCAAGGTGTTGATCTCCATGATGTGCCCTTGCAGCTGTTCGATGAGCGACGGCTCCTCCGCGGGGCGCAGGATGTCGTGCGAGAGATACTCGAAGATATAGCCGAGCTTCTCTATCGGCATCATCCTGTCGGCCTCCAGCAGATGCTGATAGACGCTCCTCATCTCGCTTACGAGCACGGGGTCTGAAGACTCGAAGCCTCGCTCATAGAGCAACTCACGGGAGTGGAAATAGATTTCCATATAAGCCTTGCGGAACATCTCTATCCGATTCCGCACATTCGGCCGGCAGAGAAACTCTGCCTGAGAGGCAATTATCTCCCTACCCTGCTGATAACAGTGGCGCAAGACCTTGAGCGTGTCGCCCACATCCACATCGGCCAGATGGGCTTCGTCTTCCTCTATCCCGAACAGATGCTGCTTCCTGAAGTCGTCGAGACGGTAGCTGTGCAGGTCGGGGACGAGCATGCGGAGCAGTTTCAGCGTATCGTAGTAGTGCGGACAGCTCACACGGAGGTCGACCCGGGGAACATATCGCCTCAGGTTGAAGTCGAGAATATGATAGTCGAACTCCACATTGTGGCCTATCAGGATGTCATTCCCCACATAGGCCATAAACTTCGTGAGGGCTTTATGATGCGGCAACAAGGCGTGGCGGCGGCGCTCCTCGATGATGGGGTTTACCATCCGGCCCAGCATCGGCGGTATCTCACGCTCCGTCTCTATATGGACGGAGAACTCGGAGCCAGGCACCTTCTGCCCGTTCCTCACCTTGACGGCGGCTATCTGCAAGATATCGTCCTCAAAGACATCCAGTCCCGTGGTCTCGGTATCGAAGACCACCACCTCTTCCTGCTCACAGGCCGCCACGAACTCCTGTACATAAGTGGAGTCGTCGTAAAGGAGAAAGTCGCTCGGGAGCATGGCCCGGTTGAAGAGCTTGCGCATGAATTCCCGGGCGGCGGCATGGGTCTGGAACACCCCCAATCCCTTCAGGAGGCGCGACCAACAGATGAAGTTGTTCTCGCTCGTGAGCACATTCAGGTGGGCAAGCAGCATCTTCACCTCCTGCGTGGAGAACAAGTCCTGTCCCGACACCTTGAAATGAGGCAGCCGCAGCCGATGGAGAGATCCGCTCACCTCGTCGGCATCCCTGTTGGAGCTGACGACGACGGCAGTCGTGTCGCTCGGATGCTGCTCGAAGAGGCCGCCCACGAAACGAGCCACATCCTCATATTCGCCCTCGAGCGTATCGGAATAGAGTATCTTCAGTTCACGCCCCGTGCCCTTCCGGTCGTCGGCCGTATCGGGCAACAGTTCCTCGTCGATGTCCAACTGGCTCTTGGCATACTCGTTGAACACTTCGAGCAGATAGCGGGGCGACCGGTGGTTGACGCTCAGATGATGGATGCGCCCGCTGCAACGGGCCTTCAACTGCGTGAGCGTATCCATCTTTGCTCCCATGAAAGAGAAGATGGCCTGCTGCTCGTCGCCCAGATAGAGCACCTCGCCGGCCGCCGCATCGGGAGCTTGCGGCGTGAGCGTGGAGAGCTGGTCGATGATGGCCAGCTGCAGGGGATTCAGGTCTTGCACCTCGTCTACCTGTATCCATGGATATCGGCGATGGTCTTCACCGCTCCGCAGGGCGTCGTAGGTAAGGAGGAGCAGATCTTCGAAGTCCACCAGATGGTTCTGCCGCTGATAGGCCCTGAAGGCATGGGCATAGCGCATCTTGCGCAACAGGCGCAGGGCGAGCTGCTGTATGGCGTAGTCGTAAGCCTCGGTCTTCACGGCATCGGAGTAGTAGTCCGTATGCTCATAGATGTCGATCATCGCCGCCGCGTCGAAAGGCCGCCGCTCCACCTGACAGATTCTGCGCATGACCTCCACATCGTCCTTCGTGAGACAGTCGGCATGCAGGCGGAGCGCCTTCGGGTGGCGGTGCTCTATCTGGTACATGAAATGCGACAACTGGATAATCTCCTCATATCCGTGCCGACGCCGATAGTCGTCCTTCACCTCGTCTTCCTGCTCGTCTAAGTAACGGGCAAGGATGCTCAGGGCATCCTCGTCGTCGATGATGGAAGTGCCCGCCTCGATGAGGGCGTTGTCATAAAGGAACTTGGAGCAGAACCGATGGATGTTCCCGATGTAGAGCTGGGCAATGTCGTCGTCGCTTATCTGTCCGTGGATGCGCTCCTGCATGCCGCGGGCGGCACGGTTGGTAAAGGTGAGGCAGAGCATGTCCTCATAGGGCACGCCCTGCTCACGGGCCCGCCGCACGCGCTCCGTAAGGATCTGGGTCTTGCCGCATCCCGGAGGCGCCAATACCAGATGATACCCGCCATGGGCGTCTATCACCGCCTGCTGGCTGGCATCGGGAGTCCACTCGCTATACCTTTTCATGATTCCACCATTCTTTTTGTTTTCAATATTCTTAATTATTAAGACGGAACATGGTTCATAGTTCTCATATATGAGCCAACGACCCGAGTCTTCATTCTCTGTCTTTCACCTTAAGTAAACTCGTCCAATCGTAGCACCCGTAAGCCACCCTTTATTCTTCATTAATGTCATAAATCAAATATCCAATGACTATAAGCAACACAACATTTATCAACAAATGCCATTTAAAGGTAAGACCGTTCAATATCCTTCCACATCCGCATATCTCATAGCGGCCAGTAAGGAACAGAAATTAGCATAAAGAGCAACAAATGAAGGTAGAAACTAAATCTGTCTCTTATACACATCTCCGAGCCCACGAGACTCG
>CAUULA010000027.1:0-24902 GCA_963545855.1 uncultured Prevotella sp. | reverse complement strand
GATGACGTCGAGTCTCGTGGGCTCGGAGATGTGTATAAGAGACAGGAATAGAATGAAAAGTAATTTAATTGGTTTAGCCCTTTGCGCCATGGCACTTGTAACCATGCCAGCTATCTCTGAAGCACAAGAAAGCGCAGCCGACAGCGTGCTAAACCAAGCGAAGACAGGCAGCAGACTTACAATCGGCGGGTACGGGGAAGTGGCTTTCAGCCGCAATTTCTATAGCGACAACATGTATCGTTATCGCAATCCCGGCCAGTATAAGAGCTATGCGGGCAATGGGCGCTTTGACATTCCGCACGCGGTTATCTATCTCGGATACGACTTCGGCAAAGGCTGGACATTAGGAACAGAGATAGAGTTTGAGCATACGGGTACCGGTGCCGCCACTGAAATAGAAGCCGACGAGGGCGGTGAATACGAGATGGAGGTTGAGAAAGGCGGCGAGGTTGAGCTCGAACAGTTCTGGATCAACAAGCGTTTCGCCAATTGGGCTAACCTGAAGTTAGGCCATATCATCGTCCCGATGGGTCTCAATAACGCGCATCATGAACCCTTGAACTTCTTCACCATCTATCGTCCCGAAGGCGAGAATACGATTCTTCCTTCCACATGGCATGATACAGGTATCAGCTTTTGGGGCTTCTATGGCAAATTCAAGTATGAGTTGGAGTTCCTCGCAGGCCTAAACGCGCTTCAATTCAGCCGCGACGGATGGATTCACAAAGGGGCTGGAAGCGCATACGAATTCAAGCCCGCGAACAAATATGGCTTTGCCGCCCGCATAGATTATTATGCTATGCCAGGCCTCCGGTTGGCCGTTAGCGGTTATGGAGGACAGTCCATGCACAACCAATACCCTAACGAGATGGAAGGCGAGGGCAAGAGTTACAATAAGTGCAAGGCCTATACCTATATCGGAAGTTTTGATTTCACGCTGGACAAATGGAACTGGATTGTTCGTGGACAGGCAGATTATGGATACATTTCCGATACTCCCCTGTTGAACAACGCCAAGGCCAACATGCCGAAAACATCACCTTATGATGTAACCGTGGTCGGCAAGAACGCGCTTTCTATCGGTGTCGAGGCCGGCTATGATGTGTTCTCACAGATCGAGAGGTTGAGGGCGAGGAATCAAAAGCTATATGTATTTGCCCGCTATGACCATTATAACTCCTGCATCCCGGAGGCTACGCAGAATCATTACGGCTATACTCGCCGCAATGTATGGACGGCTGGCGTCAACTATTTCCCTATTCCCCAAATCGCTATTAAGGCCGACTATTCAAGAAGAGACTTAGCAACTCCTTACAACGATGAGCCAAGCATCAATGTCGGCATTGCCTATGAGGGTTTCTTCCAGCTCTCCACGGCACGCAAGCACAGGTGCAACACGAGCCTCAACGAAGAGCAGCTCGAGAAGTTGAACCGTCTACAGCAAGAAGTCGATGAGCTGAAAGCCCGCCTGCACTAAGGCAAGACGCGCACATAAAAATGATGATAGTAATCATTAAACATAAAATAAGTAATATCTATAAAAATCAAAGCAAGTTATGAAAAAGTCTTTCAAGTATGCCCTGCTTTTCGTTGCAGCAAGTGCCCTTACTACCGGGTTCACCTCTTGCGGCAGCAGCAACGACGACCCAGCCCCTATTAATCTCCAGGCTGAGCAAAATACTGCCATCAAAGCTCTTACAAATACCTATCTGGAAGCTGTAGTATACCCGACCTATACCAATCTGGCCAACGAGTGCGAGACCTTGTTCTCTCAGATATCTGCTTTCAACGCAAAATTGCAAAGCAATCAGAATGTTACAGATGAAGAAGTTAAAACCATCTGCAACACTTATAAGACTGCCCGTAAATATTGGGAGGAGTCAGAAGCTTTCCTATACGGCGCAGCCTCTGACTTCAACATTGACCCACACATTGATTCATGGCCACTCGACCTGCCGACATTGAAAAACATTCTGGTAAGAAAGGATGTGTTGGATAATTTCAAGAACATGAACGAGAACGAAGCCATCGCCTATGCCCGCAAGACTTTGTCGGAAGACGGCCAGCTTGGCTTCCACGGCGTTGAATTCATATTCTTCCGCGACGGAAATCCCCGTCCCGCCTCCGTCTTCAACAACAATCAGAAAGAAGTTTACGAAGGCTTTATTTCCGAGAGTGACGGTATTACGGCCCAGGCAGAGATACTCTATGCAAAGGTTGTTGCCGGCGATCTCCGTGACAAGACATTCCAGTTGGAAGTTGCTTGGCGTGGAAATACCGCGGCGGCGGCACATGTCGCTCGCGTCACGGAGTGTCAAAACAATGGTAGTTTCGGGGCTGACTATGGCACGACAACCGCCACAAAGCTGAGCTATGGCGCCGATCTTCTCGCTGCCGGCACAGCTCAGAGTTCTCTGGCAACGGCTTCTGTCAAGAAAGTCCTTGAGACTATCTTCGTCGCCGGCTGTTCAAACATTTGCTCGGAGGTGGCAGATCAGAAGATGGGACAGGCCTATCGCTCAGCGAATGGTCAGGGCAAGAAGGACGACGATCCTAATTATATCGAGTCGCCGTATAGCTACAACTCATTCGCTGACTTCTATGACAACATCATGAGCATCCAGAATTCTCTGTATGGAAATATTGGCGCTAACACAAGCAGCTATGCCAGCACCTCCATCATGGCATTCCTTGCCAAGTATTATCCTGATGCGGCAACAAGCCTTCAGGCCAAATTAACCAGCGCCTTGGCTGCTTTGAACGCTTGCAAGACAAGTGGCACGCCTTTCGTCAGGAGCCCCGGTGCAGCCACCGTTGGTGCAGCCATCAATGCTGTCGGCGAGTTAGACAGTGAGCTTAACCAAGTTTCTAATCGGGTGCTAAAAGGAACTAAGTAAGAAACGATAGCAACCAACATTACAAGTTGCACTATGCCGTTTACGGTTAGTGCAACTTTTGTCGCAGAAAAAACATTGAATGAATTATAATCCAAAAACTATACGCAGAATGAGATTTAACAATTTAAGACCTTTGCTGATAGGAATTGTCGCTACCTTCGCACTTGTCTCTTGCCATGACGATGATGTGAAAGGAGGCATCAGCACCAATGGAGAAGACGATTACAGTTATGTGGGGAAAGCCGTTGCCGGCTTCGACATATCAGAATGGTATCCCGGAGGCGACCGCGGGACGACCGACAACACTACGGCTTCTGCCTATGAGGACGAGACACCGGCCATCACCAAGGCCGACCTCACATCTGCCTTCAAGCGCGGAGAGATTTTCTTCGAACATGATTTCTTGGAAAAGAGCACGACTCCAGACCTTGAAGGACTCGGCCCTGCCTATGTCCGCCAGGCCTGTATCGACTGCCATCCCGGCTACGGACATGGAAAACGCACCACACGCTATAACGCCGACGACCGCGGCAATGGCTATCTGCTCGTGATCTATCATCCTGTAGACGGCGCCAACAGCGACGACGGCCCGTATATCAGCGAGGTTACCGGTATGCCGCAGACCCGTGCCGTGTCGCCGTTCCTGCCTCCTGTGGAAGAGGATGGCATCAACATGACATGGACGGCCTTGACGGGAAACATGCCGTCAGGCATCAGTGCCACACAGTTTCCCGACGGCGAGAAGTATGAGTTAATCTATCCGACGGTTACGATACTGCCCACCGCATTCAATACAAACCCCATCCCGACGAACTATGCGGTGCGCCTGGAGTCCACCATCGGCCTCTATGGCACCGGTCTGCTTGACGCCATCCCGCAAGATTCGATCAAGGCAGAGTATCAGAGACAGGCCGCACGGGCCAAGGCTCGCGGCTTGAATGTGAGCGATGTGCTGAATCCGGGTTTCTGGAATGCGGCGGCCAATGACTGGGCCGGCGACCCCACGCTCGGCAAAGCCAATGGCGCTTGGTATAGACTTGCTGACGGAACGATGCGGGTGAAGCGTTTCACCTACGCCATGACGCGTGCCTCACTGCAGGACGGAGCCGGTGCCAATGCCATGTGGAACATCCCCAATGTGAGCCGGAGCGACCGCCACTATCTCTACACGACCACGGCTTGGGCTACGGCCATGAGCGAGAACCCCGATGTCATAGCGAAAATCAAGGCCAATCCGGCCTCACCTTATTATAATGACGGTACCGACGCGGGCATCGCGGCAGCAGTAAAGGCCCTGCTCGACCCAAAGACCGACCAGTTCAACAATGCCTACCACAACTTCTCACCGGAAATGACAGACGAGAATTTCTGGCAGTATATGGTGTGGCATCGCGGTCTGGCCGTTCCCCGCGCACGAGATTTGAACGACGCGACAGTACAGCGCGGCAAGGCTGTCTTCAACCAGATTGGCTGCGCATCATGCCATCGAGCCAAGTGGCAGACCGGTCCCGACGACATGTGGTCGCCGTCCATCCTCACGACGAAGGCACTCAGCCTGCCCACCTATGCCTATCAGACCATCTATCCCTACACTGATATGCTGCAGCACAGGCTGTATATGAAGAATGGCATCCATGGCAGTTGGTGCCGCACCACCCCACTCTGGGGCCGCGGACTGAGTTATGTCAACACAGGCGCGGAAGACCGTTTGCATGACTGCCGTGCCCGAAACGAGATCGAGGCCATCATGTGGCATGCCTACAGCGAGAACTCCGATGCCCTGTGGGCGGCCAAGAAATTCTACAATCTGCCGAAGTCTGATCGCGACGCAGTAGTCAAGTTCCTGCGCTCCATCTAACCCTGAAGGTCCTTTCAGCAGGGGCGCGGTCGGTGGCCGTGCCCCTGCTTCCACATGATATCTGCACATATGTCGCTAAAGAAGCTTCTCGCCGCACTCTATATCCTCGTTATCCTGGCCATGGGCACCGCCACCATCGTCGAGAAATACGAAGGAACGGGATTTGTGTCCACCCACTTCTACGGGACATGGTGGTTCTCCCTGCTGTGGGCCGCCCTGACGGCCTGCGCCGTCATATATACCGCCAGACAAAGGATGCGCAAATGGAATTTCCTGCTGCTGCACCTCTCGCTGGTCATCATCCTGGCCGGAGCCCTGCTCACTCGCCTCACATCCTTCAAGGGGGCCATGCATCTGCGAATGGGCGAAACCACCAACGAGTATTTTGAGAGTGGCGAGAGCATGACGGGCATGAATGCGAAGAGGCTGCCCTTCAGCCTCAGACTGAACAAGTTCAGCGTCCGCTATCACGAAGGAACGGATGCCGAAGCCGATTACATATCAGAAATCACCGCCATAGAGGGCGACGATCAGACAGAGGGGATGGTATCCATGAATAACATCTTTTCATATAAAGGAGTCAGATTCTACCAGAGTTCATACGACGAAGACGGCAAGGGCAGCGTCCTCGCCATCAACAGCGATCCCCTCGGCATTCCTGTAACCTACCTCGGCTATGCCCTCCTCTTCTTCTCGCTCATCTGGCTCCTGCTCGACCCCAAGGGCACTTTCCGCCGCCTTTTGCGGAGCGAGTTCCTGAAGAAAGGCGTGCTGGCGCTCGTCGTCAGCCTCGGCGCGGGCTGGTGCTCGCCGTCTTCTGCCACGACCACATTCCCCAAAGAGACCGCCTCTCACTTCGGCCAGCTCTACATGCTGTACAACGGACGCGTCTGCCAGCTGCAGACCTATGCCTACGACTTCACCAAGAAGCTCTCCGGCAAGAGCTCCTATAAGGGGTGCTCGCCCGAACAGGTCCTGACGGGTTTCATCTTCTGGGGGAACGAATGGAGCGGCGAGGACATTATCAGGGTGAAGGGTGGCGAGCTGAAAGATATCCTCCAACTGCCCGACTACATCTCCCTGAACGATCTCTTCATAGCCGGAAACTACCGGTTGCGCCAATATGTGGAGGAATATTACCGCGGCAATCGTCAGGACGGACTGCACAAGCAGGCCGCCGAGCTTGACGAGAAGGTGGAGCTCATCATGGAGCTGCGGGTCGGCACGCCACTCAGGATTTTCCCGCAGACCACCCGGGGCAAGACCGAGTGGTTCGCCCCAAACCAGAAATACCCGCAAACGGTATCGGCGAAAGACCGCCTCTTCATGCAGAACAGCCTCGGAAGCATCTATCAAGAGGCACTCGCAGGAAACAACAAGAATGTGAACATGCTTGTCAGCCATATCCTGAATTTCCAGATAAGAAACGCGGCCGACAGGCTTCCCGCCGCATATCAGGTGAAAGCCGAGCGCTTATACAACCAGGTGCCGTTGGCCACCATCCTATTCATGACCAACCTCACCCTCGGTTTCCTTGCGCTCATCATCGCCATCTGCCGGATGACGGGCAACAGGCTGTCTCGCTTTCTTTCCCCGAGAAGCAGCGACCCCATATTATACGGCATGCTCGCGCTGTCGTTCCTTGCCCTTACCCTGACGCTCGCTCTCCGCTGGATCATCAGCGGGAACATTCCCATGTCGAACGGATATGAGACCATGCTCACCGTAGCCTGGTTCACCCTACTCCTGTCCCTCATAAGCTATGGCAAGGCCCATATTGTGCTCGTGTTCGGCTTCCTGCTCTCGGGATTCTTCCTGCTGGTCAGCCACATCAACCAGATGAACCCCGCCATCGGCCAGATGATGCCCGTGCTCAACTCCCCGTTATTGAGCGTGCATGTCAGCATCATCATGATGAGCTACGCCTTGCTCTCGTTAACCTTCATCTGTGGCATCACGGCCTTCGCCCTCCGTATCACCCACCACGACCGTGAAAGATTCATGCAGCAGCAACAGGCACTCCTTGTGCTGAGCAAGATATTTCTCTATCCCGGCGTCGCGACGCTGGCATTTGGCATCTTCATCGGAGCCGTCTGGGCCAACATCAGTTGGGGAAGCTACTGGAGCTGGGACCCCAAGGAGACCTGGGCACTCATCACGCTGATGATTTACGCCGTGCCTCTCCACGCCAAAAGTCTGTCCCGATTGCAGAGGACACAGGCCTACCATCTCTATATGATCCTCGCTTTCATGAGCATTATCATAACTTATTTCGGCGTAAACTATATTCTGGGCGGAATGCACAGCTATGCCTGACCCTTCGTAAAGCCAATATGGGGAAGCGCAGGAATGTAAATAAATTTCAAAGTTTGACATTTCTGCATATTTGCGCAGATACTGTATAATATGCAGAAAACAGTCCCCGTCGACGCAGATAACGGCCTTTTACCCGCCTCTTAACGGCCTTTTGCCCGCCTGAAGACGGTTAAAAGGCAGGCAAAAGACGGTCTCCGGCTATGCCGGATTGCATATTTTGGCCGAAAAAAGGAATTTTAAAATGTTAACGAAAATTAAATGCCGCTTTTAAACGGGTTATAAGCGCACGAATGTCTCCCCGCCTCACATTTCCACCCCTGCCGCCCGTCTCGCCTCTATGGACAAAATGAATACTTATACAATTTCACAAGCAACAATGTCATAATTTATTCCATTCTTCCAAAACTTTATGCCAATGGATGCAAAACGCATCACGCAACCATGACGAAACTGATTACAGAATCAGCAAAGAACCAATAAAAAAGTTACGGATTACTTGCCTGTATCCCCAGAAATGTTTAAATTTGCAAGCGAGACAAGGAGGGATGGCAGACTAAAACGCAAGGAATGGCGATGAGGACTGCCACAGTCCGGCTTCGCCCGAGCGGCGAGGGGCGGCAGAACAGGCCTGTAAGTCGGGCAGAGGCCGACACGGCCGAGCCCTTCCTGCTCCACGAAAGCCAGAAAGGCTTTTTGTTTTTAGTTAAGGACCAAGCAATTACAGAATGAATACTTTATTTGACAAGATTTGGGACAAGCATGTGGTGCAGACCATCGACGACGGCCCGACGCAACTCTACATCGACCGTCTCTACTGCCACGAGGTAACTACCCCGCAGGCGTTTGACGGCCTCCGCGAACGCGGCCTAAAGTGCATGCGCCCCGGGCAGATCATCTGCATGCCCGACCACAACCTCCCCACTCACGACCAAGACAAGCCCATTGCCGACCCCGTGGGCAGGAAACAGGTGGATGCCCTCGACAGAAACTGCGCCGACTTCGGACTGACAGAATACAAGATGAACACCAAGGACAACGGCATCGTGCATGTCGTGGGCCCGGAAAAGGGACTCTCCCTGCCGGGCATGACCATTGTCTGCGGCGACTCCCACACCAGCACGCACGGTGCCGTGGGGGCGATAGCCTTCGGCATAGGCACCAGCGAGGTGGAAATGGTAATGGCCTCGCAATGCATTCTCCAGCAGAAACCCAAGTCGATGCGCGTCAGCATTCACGGCAGCCTCGGTCAGGGCGTTACCGCCAAGGACCTCGCGCTCTTCCTCATAGCAAGGCTCACCACGGCAGGAGCTACCGGCTACTTCGTGGAATACGCGGGGCAGGCAGTCAGGGAGCTCTCCATGGAGGGGCGGCTCACGCTCTGCAACCTCTCCATCGAGATGGGGGCACGGGGAGGACTCGTGGCTCCCGACGAGACCACCTTCGAGTATCTGCGAAACCGCGAACATGCCCCGAAGGGAGAAGAATGGGCGCGTGCCGTGGCCTACTGGAGCACCTTGAGGAGCGGCGACGATGCCGTGTTCGACAAGGAGGTGGAGTTCGACGCCGCCGACATCGAGCCACGCATCACCTACGGAACCAATCCCGGCATGGGCATAGGGATCAGCGAGAGCATTCCACACATCGGGGACATCGGCGAAAGAGGGCAGGCCGCGTTTCGGAAATCACTCGACTACATGGGCTTGGAGCCCGGCCGACAACTGCTCGGGCTGCCTGTAGACTATGTGTTTCTCGGTGCCTGTACCAACGGACGCATAGAAGACTTCCGCGCCTTTGCCTCCACCGTGCGGGGGAAACACAAGGCCGCGGGCGTCACGGCATGGCTCGTGCCCGGCTCCTGGGCCGTGGAACGGCAGATTCGCGACGAGGGATTAGACCGCATACTGCAAGCGGCGGGGTTCGAAATCCGACAGCCCGGCTGCTCGGCATGCCTGGCCATGAACGACGACAAGGTGCCGGCGGGCAAATACTGTGTCGCCACGAGCAACCGCAACTTTGAAGGCCGGCAGGGGCCGGGGGCACGCACCATCCTCGCCTCGCCGCTCGTTGCGGCCGCGGCAGCAATAACAGGCAAGATCACAGACCCACGAACACTATGAAACAGAAATTCGACATCATAACCAGCACCTGCGTCCCTCTCCCGTTGGAGAACATAGACACCGACCAGATCATCCCGGCACGATTCCTGAAGGCCACCGACAAGAGAGGCTTCGGCGACCACCTCTTCCACGACTGGCGCTACGACGAGAATGGGGCGGAAAGGAAAGACTTCGTCCTGAACGACCCCTCTTACGGCGGAAGCATCCTCGTGGCGGGCAAGAACTTCGGCTGCGGCTCTTCGCGCGAGCATGCGGCATGGGCCATTGCCGGATATGGATTCCGTGTGGTCATCAGCTCGTTCTTCGCCGACATCCATAAGAACAACGAGCTCAACAACTTCGTGTTGCCGGTCGTCGTCAGCGAGGAGTTTCTCAAAGAGCTTTTCGACTGCATCGACAAGGACCCCCGGACGCAGGTAAGGATAGACCTGCCCCGCCAGACGGTCAGCAACCTGGCAACAGGCCACGGCGAGCGGTTCGAAATCAACGCCTACAAGAAGCACTGCCTGATGAACGGACTCGACGACATAGACTACATTCTCGAGAACAAGGAAAAAATAGAAGCATGGGAACAGTTGAACAAATAGCCAGCCACTACCGAGCCACTCCGCCGGCAATCGAGATCATGGACTCCACCTTGCGCGACGGCGAGCAGACCAGCGGGGTCTCCTTCCAGCCGCACGAGAAGCTCGTGATAGCCCGCATGCTGCTCCGCGATGTCAATGTAGACCGCATAGAGGTGGGCTCTGCCCGGGTCTCGGAAGGAGAGAAGGAGGCTGTCAGGATGATCTGCCGCAGTGCCGACCGCGACGGGATGCTTGGCCGCATAGAGGTGCTGGGCTTTGTCGACGGCCGTCTCTCCATAGACTGGATAAAGGATTGCGGCGGCAAGGTGATCAACCTGCTTGCCAAAGGCAGCCGTAAACACTGCACGCAGCAGCTCCATAAGTCGCCCGAAGAACATCTGGACGACATCAGCCGGGTGCTCGACTATGCCGACCGGCAGCAGATGAGCGTAAATCTCTATCTCGAAGACTGGAGCAGCGGCATGAAAGAATCTCCCGAATATGTCTATCGGATGATGGATCAATTCAGAGACGCGCCCATCAGCCGCTTCCTGCTTCCCGACACCCTGGGCATCATGAATCCGCTGCAATGCGTGGAATACATGCATAAAATGGTGAAGCGCTATCCCGACAAGCACTTCGACTTCCATGCCCATAACGACTACGACCTCGCCGTATCCAACTCCCTCGCGGCCGTATTAAGCGGTTGCAAGGGGCTTCATGTTACCGTAAACGGACTCGGCGAGCGCTGTGGCAACGCCCCGCTGTCAAGCGTGCAGGCCATCCTGAAGGATCACTTCCATGCCCGCACGAATATCAGGGAGGGAAAACTCAATGCCATCAGCCGGCTCGTGGAAGGCTACAGCGGCATTGCCGTGGCCCCCAACCAGCCCATCGTGGGGGAGAATGTGTTTACGCAAGTAGCGGGAGTGCATGCCGACGGCGACAACAAGGACAACCTATATTGCAATGATCTCGTCCCGGAACGGTTCGGGAGAAAGCGTGCATATGCCCTTGGCAAGACCAGCGGACAGGCCAACATTGCCCAGAACCTGAAGGAACTGGGATTGGAACTCACACCCGAGCAGACCCGCAAGGTTACGGAAAGAATCACCGAGCTCGGCGACCGCAAGGAAATCGTTACCCAAGACGACCTCCCCTACATCGTGAGCGATGTGCTCAAGCACGATGTAAGCGATGAAAAGGTAAAGCTGCTCAGCTACATGGTCAGCACCACCTATGGCCTGAAGCCCATGGCCAGCATAAAGGTGGAGATCAACAGGATGGTCTATGCCGCCGAGGCTACCGGCGACGGGCAGTATGATGCGTTCGTAAAGGCACTGCGCAAAATATACAAGGAGAAGCTCAACCGCACATTCCCCCTCCTGGCAAACTATGCCGTTACCATCCCTCCCGGCGGCCGCACCGATGCCTTGGTGCAGACAATCATCACCTGGCACAACGGCAACAAGCCGCTCCGCACACGCGGACTGGATGCCGACCAGACGGAGGCGGCCATCAAAGCCACCTTCAAGATGCTCAACATCATTGAGAAAGAGAAGGAAGACGACTGACCGGATGGGGTCTTGACAACAAAAGAGTATAACCCAAAACAAACTGCGATATGAAACTGAAAATTGCCATACTGCCCGGCGACGGCATCGGACCGGAGGTGATGGGACAAGGCCTTGCCACGCTGGACGCCATCGCCAAGAGGTTCGGACATGAGTTCGAATACAACGAAGCGCCCTGCGGAGCCCATGGAATAGAGGTTGCCGGCGACCCTTTCCCCGACTCCACCTTCCAGATCTGCATGGCTGCCGACGCCGTGCTCTTTGCCGCCGTAGGAGATCCGAAGTATGATAACGATCCTACAGCCAAGCTTCGGCCGGAGACGGGACTACTTGCCATGCGCAAGAAGCTGGGTCTGTTTGCAAACATTCGTCCCGTACAGACCTTCGAATGCATGCTCCAGCATTCACCTTTGCGTGAGGAATTGATCAGGGGAACCGACTTCGTCGTTATCCGTGAGCTGACAGGAGGCATGTATTTCGGCGAGAAATACCAAGACAACGACAAGGCCTATGACACCGATTTCTACAGCCGGCCGGAGATAGAACGCATCTTGAAAGTCGGGTTTGAATATGCACGCAAGCGCAAGAAGCATCTCACCGTGGTCGACAAGGCTAATGTCTTGGCGTCAAGTCGCCTGTGGAGGCAGATTGCAAAGGAGATGGAGCCATGCTATCCGGAGGTGATCACCGACTATATGTTCATCGACAACGCCGCCATGCGCGTCCTCACGGAGCCACGCTTCTTTGATGTTATCGTTACGGAGAATACTTTCGGCGACATCCTGACCGACGAGACGAGCTGTATCACGGGAAGCATGGGGCTGCAACCGTCGGCTTCGCTGGGCGAGCATACCCCGCTCTTCGAACCCGTACACGGCTCTTGGCCGCAGGCCGCAGGACAAAACATCGCCAATCCCATTGCCCAGATACTCTCAGCCGCAATGTTGCTCGAGCACTTCCAGCTGGAAACAGAAGGCGCGCTTATCCGCGAGGCCGTTTCCGCAAGTCTGGACGCGAACATCCGCACACCCGAGATACAGGTGAAAGGAGGTGCCCGCTATGGCACGACGGAAGTCGGCAAATGGATCGCCGACTATATTGCAACCAAGGCATAACCCGTCTCGGACAGGATTTCTAAATGGCAACCTTGCAAGAGGCCGCCATTTACAGAACGGTCAACGAACTGCGCAAATACGGAAAAGCGGCGAGGACGATGACGGGAGGCATTATATTCTAACGAAGTTTTTCTTTCAGCAAACTGTTTTCCTGTGCTCTCAACAGCCGCACCTGGCAGTTCTCTATCCTGACAGGCAGACTTTTCACGACAGCCTCCTGCCCTGTGATATCGATCTGAACGACGCATGCCAGGGTGTTCTGCGGCCTGCGCTGATCGAAAATGAAGTTGCCTATGCTATAGTAAATCATATGCCCGCGATAGTTTTCCGCGGGCTGCAAGACATGGGGATGGTGGCACACCAGAATGTCGGCACCCGCATCGATGAGCCTGTGAGCTTGCTCATACTGGCGCGGTAAGACCCGCTCGTGATGCTCCCAACCCCAATGCAGGCTCACGATGATATAGGCCTTGGGATCCTGCTGGCGAATCATTGCGACCCGGGAGACCAATGTGTCGAACGGCTCTTGCGACACACAGGGGAGCTTGGGGAGGTAAGGCGTGTTTTCCAAAGGTAGCCGCAAGGAGGCCAGCATCCATACCCTGCGCCCCCCATCTGCCAGCAGAACCGGGGTCGCGGCCTCTCTCTGGGTAGCCCCGGCACCAATAGGTACCATGTCATACCTTATTATATTCTCACGCGTATCGAGCAAACCCGCCCGGCCCTGGTCGATGGAATGATTGTTGGCCAGGTTCAGATGCGTGAACCCATGCCGGCGCAAGCCCTGCAGCCATTCAGGTTCCGCCCGGAAAACGAAGCGTTTGAAAACCGGTGCCTGTATCTTGGTGGCCGGGCATTCCAAGTTTCCCACCACGATGTCCGCCCGCCCGAAAAGGGAATCTATCCCCTTTGAGAAAAGACAATCCATGCCCCCACTTTGCTCGATGCGCTGCCGCACGCCGCGATCAAGCAGCACATCACCCGTAAGGACAATGCGAAGAGTGTCGCCGGCAAGGGCTCCCGTATGGACACCCCACAAGCAAAGCAGACTAACAGCCCGAACTATAAAACACCTCCTCGTTGTCATTCGGCATTCCCTTCACTGGGGCTATGATCTCCTGCATCCACTCCGGTTCTCCCGCATGAGGGCGAGCCTTTAGGGTTTCCTGCCATTCCTCATCGGTCATGCGCGGCTCATCGACACCCCTGCAGAATTCTCGATACGAGAGCACGGCACCCCGCGAGAGGTAAAGAAACCCTCCCATCTCCACCACGACATAGATTTCATAGGCAGGTCCCGTGCCCTCATAGAGCACACGATGATGCTCCTCCGGCACATTGTCGCCGTTGGCGGTAAACACATCGGCCACCACGGCAACCTTTTTATCCGTGCCAGACACATTGTCCCAGCCCTGCAACATCTCGTCCTTGCTGCTAACCAGTTCCAAGGAGATGTTCTCTATCGTAGAGCCCATTATCTCTATCTGGTTATATTCCTCGTCGGTAGGCTCTTTGCCTGCCAACTCCTTTCGGCTGACATTCAGGCAGAACTCGGCAAGTTCACGAATCCGTTCCGTGGTCGTAGACAGTTTCGGCGTTACAAGATCATATTTCCTGAACAGCTCCAGGGTCTGGTCTACGAGATTTACGGCCTCTTGCCAGAACCCGAGATTGGGCTCTACATACCCCTTCAGCACGGGAGGTTCCGGGCCGCCGCCCCCACATTCGGCCTCTATGGGCTGCTTGGCGTAGAGGATGGCGTCGTGTTTCAGTTCCGCCCAAGAGGCAAGCATGGCGTTCAGAGACTTCTTCCCCCACTGCGGAGTGCGCATGAAATAGGGTGCCCCGGCCGTGGAATCGCTCAAAAGCTGCAGCACCCGCATCCAGTGATTGGCTATGGTCGAGTCTGCATGAATGCGCTGCATGACGATGCGCGCCGTGTCCATGCCGGCAGAGAAGCCCTCCCATGTCGTGGCTTCCGGCAACTGCCGCTGTATCTCCTTGGCAGTTTCCGAGCCCATGGCAGCCATGATGTCAAGACCCATAGGTGCCTCCCTGCGACTGGGGAAGTTCTTCGCGTCCACCAGTTTCAGCATGGCCTCACCGTCGGGCTGGTAGCGTTGCGGCATGAAATTGATTTTATATTTGCTTGTATGAGCAAAGAGCGGCTTGATGCGCGTCTGCCTCTTCGCTATCTCCTCAACGCTCCGGCGCAATGTCCGCAACGATTTTTTACTGCCAAGCTTGCCGCCCATCCGACGGCATTCCTCACCCACCTGCAGGATCGTTACATTGTCGGGAGCCCCCATAAGATAGGTCAGCGGCTCTGCCACAGACTGGTATTTCGCATACAAATCGGGCTGATTGAGCGCCTCGGCCATGAGCACCGCCCGCTGCAGCTGCTCCGGATAGTCCGTGCCCAGAGGCACGCTCTGCAGCCACATCATGGCCCGGAGGTAACGGCCGGACGGCTCGCTTCGGGTATAGTGGCCGCGAGGACGGAAGAGACTGTAGGGGAAAAGCACTCCATCCATCCCGGTATAGTCCGGTCCGAGGAAAGGAGACTGCCCGCTCTCCGCCGCCAGCACCTTGGCCACCTCTTCCTTCGCCATGTCCTCATAAGTCGGGTTCACGGAGGGAAGAGTGCCCGTCAGCAGCCGCAGGGCTATCGCGAAATAAGCCTGACACCATTCCGCATTATCCCTCATCTGCCTGTCCCTGGGAGCTTGCAGCGCCGCCAGACGACCCGTAAAATGGTGATAGAGCCCATGGCAGAGCTCCGTCATCGTGCCCAGCAGCCTCTGTTCCTCCACCTCGCGCAGGCTGGCATCGAAATAGAGATGGAAGAGTTGCAGGAACAGATCTGTCGTTACGAAGCTGGGGAAGTCGCTGTAGTCGTTCTTCTCGTAGACATGGAATAGCTGGTTATGCTGCGCCGGCACAATGGCGAAGCCCTGACGGGCAAGCATGTCCATAAGCGGCGGCTCGATGGAGTCCAGCTGATAGGGATTGACGAGGTTGTCTATGTTCACCACGCAACCCGCCTTCGCCTTGAAGTTCAGTTTCCTCAGTTCGTCCTCCCGAGCCTGAAGGCGCTCCATGAAAGCCCGCTCGGCCGGCGTATAATGGACTTCCGAGCGCTTCCTCACCTGCTCGTCAATCGTCTTGCGCTCCTGCTCCGTGAGCTCGTCCGTCCACGACTTGTGCATCTTTTCCAAAGCTTCTTGATAGGCAGACTCCGCATTATTCCAACGATTCAGCATCGTATCGGTATACCAAGTGGTAGAGGAGAAAAGGGCATTGAGCGTCGCGTCCTTGAAGTTATATCCCTGCCGGGCGGCAGGGGCGTTGCGCAACACCCGCAGTTCGCTGACCGACAGATTCGAAATATCCATCTTCAAGTCGAGCTTCTTGTTCAGGTTCTCCACACGAATATGCCCTTTTCCCGGGAGCATAATGCCCTGCCGTTTTGCCTCCGGGCGTTCCTGAGCCATGCTTACTGCAGGCAACAGCATCATGACAATCATCAGTTTCAGTTTCATATCATTTCTTGTTTTTCGTTTTAATGTCAGCTGAACTAAGGCTCTTCCAATCGTTCTACGGCCTCAGGACGAGTTATTCCCGTGGCGAGAAACCGCACGAAGTGCAGCCCGAAGTCGTCCCACTCATATTCCGCGACTACATAGAGCCCGTCGGTAGTGGTCTCGAGGCTGCGCACACGACCGCCCACGAAGCGGAAATCTTCCAGTATGCCGCCCAACTTAGACCCCATCCACATCGGACGGATCTTGCCCCTCACATTCTTGAAGATGAACAGGCGGCGTCCCGGCGGATAATAGCGGGTGGACTTAAACACGCCCACCATCGCCTCATCGAGGCCGTCTCCATTCACATCGCCCACCTGCAGCCGGTATACGGGATAAGGAAGCTTCCATCGGCTGACAACCCCTTCCTGCTCCAGGCAGAGCCACGACAGACTGTCGCTCTGCCGCTGGAGGAAGAAGCCCTGCGCCTGCGCAGCAGCCGGAAGCCCCATGAAAAGGAGCAGGAGGCAACATCTCATCGCGTGTTTGGACATTATTCAACCGCAAATATACAAAAATTCCCGGGAAGAAAAACCTCTTCCCGGGAATTTTATCTTGCCAAAGCTCCTCATGGAGTTGGAAGTTATTCTTTTCCACCGACGATGTCATCGATGTTGGCAACGGTATTTCCGTCGCGGTGGTGGAAGAGATTGAGAATCTCGCGAACGCTCGCCTCCTCCTCAACCTGCTCGTCTACATACTTGCCCATGAAGTTCGAGGAGGCATGGTCGTGCTCGTCGTCAGCCAAGTCAGCCAGCCTGGCAATCAGGTCGGAAACCTTCTTCTCGTGCTCCATGGCAGATTCGAAGATCTGTTTTGGGCTCTCGAAGTCTGTTGGAACGGCGTCGATGGCCGTCAATTTAACCTCGCCGCCACGGTTCAGCACGAAGTTTGCCATGTCGAGCGCATGTCCCTTCTCCTCGTCGCTCTGCCTGAACATCCAGTTGGCAAAACCTTTCCATCCCTCCTTGCGAAACCAGAATGCCATCTGGAGATAAAGGTTTGAGGAATAAAGCTCAGCGATAATCTGCGCATTGAACGCATCCTGCATTTTCTTGTTGATATCCATAATCTGAAAATTGTTTGTTATTACAGAAAAAACCTTCTGCGAGTATCTTTATTATAAGTGAATCACACGACCATCCATCACCACACCTGCAAGAAGTATACCATTCCTGCCCAAGATGCAAAGATAGCATAAAGATTAGTAAAAAAAGTCGGCCGATCCACTTTTTTTTCGTATTTTTGCACAAAATCCATGACTCGTCAGAATATGACTAACAGATCAGACAAATTCAGGCAGTTGCTCAGCCTTGCGGCATGCGTTCTGATGATTCTTGCCGTCTCCATCCGGCGCGACGGCAAGTGGCTCGGCCACAAGGTGGAAGCGGCCGCCGACACCGCCAGGGTCAGCAAGGTGGAGACGATGCGGACGCTTGCAGACGGCACCACGGTCATCAACACCACCCTTCTGGGAAGGGACATCATGGGCTATGCCGGGACGGTACCTCTGGAAATAAAGATCAAGGACGACAGGGTCGTCAGCGTCAAGGCACTGGACAACGAGGAGACTCCGGAGTTCTTCGAGATGGCCGGAAGACTCCTCGGCAAGTGGAACGGCAAGACCTTGCAGCAGGCGCAAGGCCTGAGAGTGGACGCCGTCTCGGGAGCCACCTTCTCCTCCAAGGCCATCATCGGAAATGTAAGGCAGGGTCTCCGGTTTGCCCTGAAGACCGAGCAGGAGGATTCCCTGCTCGCCAAGCTCGACCTCTCGGCCAAGGCCATAGGCGGCCTCATCGTCGCCCTGATGGCAGCTATCCTGCCGCTGTTCATCAAGAACAGGAAATACCGCCTTGTCCAACAGGTGCTCAACATCTTGGTTCTGGGATTCTGGTGCGGCCTCTTCCTCAACTATTCTTCCATCATCGGCTATATGTCTAACGGCATGAACCTCCTCACGCTGACGGTGCCCGCCATCATGCTCATCACCGCCTTCGTCTATCCGCTGTTCGGAAAGAAGTCATATTACTGCACCCATGTGTGCCCCTTCGGCTCCTTGCAGGAACTCTCGGGCAAGTGCGTGAGATACAAGATCAAGATGAGCCCGCAGGCCGTGAAGCGCCTCGACACCTTCCGTCAGCTGCTCTGGGCCGCGCTGATGTTCTGCCTCTGGACGGGCGTATGGTCCGACTGGATAGACTACGAGCCTTTCTCGGCCTTCATCTTCACTTCGGCCTCATGGGTTGTCATTGCCATTGCCGCGGGCTTCGTGCTGCTCTCGACGGTCGTGGCGCGCCCCTACTGCCGGTTCGTATGCCCCACCGGCACATTGTTCAAGTTAAGTCAAAGTTCAAAATAAGGAGATTCAAGACATGAAAACAAGGATATTGATACTGGCTCTTGCCGCCTCGCTGGCCTATGTAAGCGCAAGGCTCGTCCTCCTGAAGACCGCGGAGCCCGAGCCTGCCGACCCCTCCGAGGCCGTCTACACCAACATTCTGACACGCACCAGCGTGCGCAAGTATCAGGACAAGAAGATCGACGAGCCCACCATCGAGAAGCTGCTCCGTGCGGGCATGGCCGCTCCCACGGCAGGCAACAAGCAGCCCTGGCACTTCGTGGTGTGCACCGACAAGGAGGTGCTGGCCGATGTGGCTGCCGCCAACCCTAACGGCGGCATGGTCGCACAGGCACCCCTTGTCATCGTGGTATGCGGCGACAAGGACAAGACCTTCGAGGGCGAGGCGGCCGAAATGTGGGTGCAGGACTGCTCGGCGGCTACCGAGAACATCCTGCTCGCTGCCCACGGCTTCGGCTTGGGAGCCGTCTGGACGGGCATCTACCCCCTGAAAGACCGCATGAGCAGGCTCTCCGAGGTGTTGGAACTGCCGGAAACCATCGTCCCGCTATCGGTTGTCGCCATCGGCTATCCGGCCGAGATGCCGGCCGTAAAACAAAAGTTCAGCGAGGATAATGTATCCTACGACTTCTACGAAAAGTGAGAAAGAGCATCTTATAAGGGGCTGATGCCCGGCCCTGTTGCCGTCGGCCGCCACCCCGTTTACCGCGCCTCTCATTGCGGAAAACGGCAGAAAGGGGTGTTACACGCTGCGTGTAACGATGTTACAAGCCGTGTGTAATGGCATTACAAGCTGTGTGTAACATCGCCATAGACTATCTCAAGGACAGAGGAACCTGAACTCCCGGGAGGAAAACAATGGCCGGCTGCCTATTTGCGGGAAATAAGCAGCCGGCCAGCCTGTAACCGCGGAGAGACGGGGATTCGAACCCCGGAACCGCTTTAGACGGTTACACGCTTTCCAGGCGTGCCTCTTCAGCCACTCGAGCATCTCTCCAAATCGGCTACAAAAGTATAGTTTTTATTCGAGAATCAGAAGCTTTTGGCCATCTATTTAAATTTCTTTAAATATTCAAAGCTCGTATTTCAGGCGCAGATTCTTAGGTAATTTGCTCACTACCAAGTGATAAGACAACTCTATGAGACCATAGACGCGCTTGTCGGGGACATCGCCCTGCAGAGACACATCGCTCCAATGTTTCTTGTTCCAATGATAGGCGGCGGGGGTAATCCCCGCGAACTCTTCCCGCAGCTCTTCGTTGGTTTCCGGCAACAGCTTGAGAGCTATAACGGGCTCAAGGGCAGCCAGGTTAACACACATGAATATCTTCTGCCCGACGCGGAAGGCGAGGTTGTCCTCGCCAAAAGGCATGTCCTCCGTTACTCCTTTCAGGGACAAGGCATAGTTCCGAACTTCTTCTACATTCATTTCTTATTCTTCTAAATGAAACACTCGCCGCACATTCTCATTCGTCCGGCGGGCGACTTCCTCCTCGCTTACGCCGTAGCTGTCGGCCAGTTGACGCAAGACGGAAACGAGGAAGCTGCTCTCGTTGCGACTGCCACGATGAGGAACCGGAGCCATATAGGGACTGTCGGTCTCCAGGACGATGCGAGTCAAAGGCACATGGGCAGGCAGGTCTTCTCGCAGATGGCTGCTCTTGAATGTGGATACGCCACCTATGCCAAGCACGAATCCGTCCAGCGAAAGCAGTTCGAGCGCCTCTCTGCCGTTGCCGGTGAAGCAATGGAACACGCCGCCCGCCAGTTCTTTCCTATACAGCTTGAGGATGCGGAGGAGCTCGTTCTGCGCCTTCCGGCAATGAATCATCAAGGGAAGACGGAACTCGACGGCCCATTTCACCTGTTCTTCAAAAGCTGCCAGCTGTTCTCGCTCAAACTCCCGTGTCCAATAGAAGTCGAGTCCCACCTCGCCGACGGCAAGGATTTCGGCTCCTCCCAGCATGGGGTGCTTCTCCTTTGAGGCGAGATGCCGCTTCATCCGGCCTAAGACCTCCTGCCAGTCGGCACGCACCTCTTCGGGCTGCAGCCCTATCATGGGATGGAGATAGCCGGGGAAAGAGCGACAGGCCTTCTCCATTGCCGGAATGGACGACAGGTTGACACAGGGCAGGAAAACCTTGCTTACCCCGGCCTCCCGTGCCCTTGCAATGACTTCCGGCAGGTCTTCGCGAAACTCCTCACCATCCAGATGAGCGTGTGTGTCAATGATATTCAATGTCATAAATGTCTAATCCTAATAACTATGTTCCTCATGCCGGCGGTAATAATAAATCACCCCGAACTTCCGGCATGCCTCGAAACGCACCTCGGGAGGCTCCCCCTCATAGTGCTTCTCTATCTGGTTCCACAAATCCAGTATCACCTCGTCTACCTTGGGACGAAGCTCCTGAATGTCGCGGGAATCCTTTAGGCAGCGATCCTTCAAAGAGTGCTGCTGGCGAACGGCCTCGGCAAAGATGTCGTAATGGGTATTCAGCATACCCAGCGAGGGATTATAAATAGGCCGGCCGCCCTTTTTGAGGCGCGCCTTCTCGCCTTCTACGATCTTCTTCCCCCACTCCATGAGCTTGCCGGCCGTAGTGATGTCGGGCACGGCAGTCGCATCCTGCGGGAGTCCGTACAACTCCAGGAGGCTGCGCCTGATTTCTCCACGCTCCACGCTCATGATCAGCACCTGTATGAAATGGCTTACATACATCCACGCATTATAATGGAACTTGCCCATGCGGGTATTATATCGCTTCAGCGCCAGCCTGCTCAGGCGAAGCTGCTCGGTGGCCGTCAGCAATCGGTCGTACAGTGGCTGGGCCATATTGAGCGTTTTCCAGTCGATAAACCTGTTGCGGGCGGTATAGATATCGTTGTTGTCGAGCAGCGTCTTCAATGCTTTCAGACGAGCTGCATCACTCTTGGGTAATCTTCTGTAGGGCACTTGTTGACAAATAATTTACGATTGGAATTCTATGTTTTAGACGCATCCGACCCATCTAAGGGAAGCTGGAGGAAAGGGTCTATCTTTCTCTGTGCATCATTTCTTCGGCATAGCCGGCAAGCAACTTCTTGCGCTCTGCAGGGAGATTGACGGCATCCAGATACTTCTTGCTCTGCTCGAAACAAGATTGCATCTTGTCGCGGGCAACCTGATCAATGCCCATCTCATTATACAAATGCGTTATCGCTGCAATCTTTTCCCGGGCATCGAAGTCCTTGGCCGATACCCAACGCTCCAGTTCTTCATGCTGCGCTTCATCCGAACGATTGAAAGCATTGATCAACATATAGGTCTTTTTGTTACAGAGAATGTCTCCGCCGACAGCCTTTCCGAAGATCTCAGGATCACCGTATACATCCAGATAGTCGTCTTGCAGCTGGAAAGCCAGGCCAATTTGCTCGCCAAAGCGATAGAGGTTCTCGGCATCCGCTTCTGGCGCATCTGCCAGAAGGGCGCCGATCTTGAGTGCGCAGGCCAGGAGGACGCTGGTCTTCAGGCGAATCATCTCGATGTATTCTTCCTCCCGAACATCGGTACGAGCCTCGAAATCCATGTCGTATTGCTGCCCCTCGCCTATCTCAAGGGCTGTCTCCGTGAAGCAGTCGATGACGGCCTTGAGCTTGTCTTGGCGACATGCCGCCATGCGCTGATAGGCCAGTACGAGCATCGAATCACCGCTCAGGATGGCTGTGTCGGCATTCCACTTCATGTGCACGGTCTCATGTCCGCGGCGCATCGGCGCATTGTCCATCAGGTCGTCGTGCAGGAGCGTATAGTTATGGTAGGTCTCCAAGGCACAGGCCGAGGAAAGAATGGTATCCGGATCGTCCTTGAAAAGATTGTAGGCCAACAGCATCAAGACAGGCCGGATGCGCTTTCCGCCCATGGAAAGGACATAACGGACAGGCTCATAGAGCGACTCGGGCTTGCGGTCGTAAGGCAAATTGTCCAAGTATTCATTGAAGCGATTCAATAATTCTTCTGGCGTAAACATAGTATGAAAGTGTTTTTAAATTGCGAAAATAATCGGAACGGCCATCATCGTGCGACAAGGCCTGTCGTTTTCCAAACCCGGTTTCCATTTCGGCATACGCATCATCACACGCAAAGCCTCCTGGTCGAGATAAGAATCATTAGCCGACTGCTCGATCTTCAAGTCAGAGACCGACCCGTTCTTGTTGATGATAAAGGAGACGACAACCTTCCCCTCTATATGCTTCTGCCGAGCCACAGGCGGATATTTCAGGTTCTGGGTGAGCCATCGGGTGAAAGCGGCCATCCCTCCCGGAAACTCGGGAATCTGCTGCACGATGCGGAAACTCAAGGGGGTATCGTTCTCCAGCAATGGAACCGCGGGCACGGCATCCTTCTCCGCAGCCTCTTTTTTCTGCGCATCACCCTCCCCCTCCTCGCTCTCACCCGTGTTGGGAGAAATCTTTTCCTTCTCGGCGGAACTCATTTCTGCCTCCTTCACCCTTTCCGTTACTGCGGGAGGAGGAGGCTTCGGCGAGGCCACGGATATCATATCGTCCTTGTCTTTCTTAAGTTTGAGCTCCAAGTCCTCCATGAAGTCTTCGTCCACTTCCGTACCGGCGCCTTCCTGTTTGGGACGAGTGGTATATTCCATGGCCACAAAGAACAGCGAACAGGCTACTATCAAGCCCAAGAGGAAGCCCTGCCACCTCTTGCCATCCAGATTCGCCTTGTTTGATTTCTTCAGTTCTGCCACACTAAAACGATAGATTCTGCGTTATGAAAATGAATTCAATTACAAAAATAACGCAGATATTTGAAAAAAGGTGTAACTTTGTCGAATAATTTGGAAAATTAAATGAAAAAAAGCGTTTTTACCCTCCTATTAACCCTTTTTGCCACTTTTGCGGCAGCTCAGGATAGTCAGACGGAGTATAACTTCCTGCGTCTGCCCGTGAGTGCGCATGCCGCAGCGCTGGGAGGGGACAATATAACGGTCATCGAGGACGACGAGTCCCTGATCTTCAACAACCCCGCCCTGCTGTCATCGGTAAGCGATAAGACCGTCAACCTGAATTATATGAACTATATGAAAGGTGCGAATACGGCCAGCGCGGCATTCAACAAGACGATTCGCGACCGTTCCACCGTGGCTGTATCGGTACAATATATCAACTACGGAACCATGAAAGAAGTTGACGAAAACAATATACAGACCGGCGAATTCAGCGCAAAGGACATCTCAATAGCAGGATATTTCAGCTATATGCTTAGCGACCGTGTGTCCGGAGGCATCGCTGCCAAGTTCATCACCTCGTATATCGGCAGCTACAACTCCATCGCCATGGGCATAGATCTCGGCCTGAACTACTATGATCCGGACCGGGAATGGTCGCTGTCGCTGGTCGCAAAGAACCTCGGAGGCCAGCTCAAGGCCTACAACGACCAGTTTGAGAAGATGCCCATCGATGTCCAGGCCGGCGTGAGCAAGCGCATCCTGCACACCCCCTTCCGCATCTCGGCATCGCTCGTCGACCTCAACCACTGGGGCTATAAGTTCATCTATCACCTCGCAGCGGGCGCGGACATCCTCCTCGGCGACAATATCTGGATTGGCGGGGGATATAATTTCCGCCGCGCCAACGAGATGAAAATCCTCGGCAGCGACAACACCGAGAGCAGTCACGGGGCAGGTCTTTCCTGCGGAGCGGGCATCAATCTCGACCGCTTCAAGATCAACCTGGCCTATGCCAAATATCATGTGTCGAGCAATTCATTCATCGTAAACTTAGCGTATACACTATAGAATCATGAAGAAAATCACCATCGCCATCGACGGCTTCTCATCATGCGGGAAAAGCACGATGGCCAAGGATCTGGCAAAGGAAATCGGTTATATCTATGTAGACACAGGTGCCATGTATCGTGCGGTAACGCTCTATGCCCTCCGCAACGGTCTCTTCAATGCCGACGGCACGATCCGGGCCCGTGAATTGGAGGAGCGGATGCCCCGGATCAACATCAGTTTCAAGTTCAATCCGCAAGCCGGACGCCCCGACACCTATTTAAATAACGAGCCTGTAGAGCAGGAAATCCGCTCCCTTGAGGTAAGCAACCATGTCAGTCCGATAGCCGCGCTTCCCTTCGTCCGCAAGGCGCTCGTTGCCCGGCAGCAGCAGATGGGCAGGGAGAAAGGCATCGTGATGGACGGGCGGGACATCGGCACGACCGTCTTTCCGGACGCGGAACTCAAGGTTTTCGTAACGGCAAGTGCCGAAGTCCGTGCCCGTCGCCGCTTCGACGAGCTGAATGCCAAGGGCATGCCGGCCGACTTCGGCGACATCCTGAAGAATGTGGAGGAGCGCGACTATATAGATTCCCATCGTGAGGTCTCGCCCCTGAGGAAGGCCGACGACGCCATCGAGCTCGACAACAGCCACATGACCATCGCAGAGCAAAATGCCTGGCTGATGGCACAATATCAGGAGAAAATACGGGAATAATCACTCCCTATATTAAAAAAAACT
>CAUULA010000026.1:0-25009 GCA_963545855.1 uncultured Prevotella sp. | reverse complement strand
CGCGCCAACCGCACGCATCCCGAGAGGGCCGACGGCTACGGATGGACCTACAACCACGCGCCCAACCTGACCTACAGGAACGGCTCGTTCTATCTGGAATACCTCTCCAATCCCGTCGACGAGCAGCAGCCGCCCGGGCAGACCTTCCTCGTCGTCTCCAAGGACGGCCGCCGCTGGAGCAAGCCGCAGGTGGCCTTCCCGCAATACAAGGCTCCCGAGGGCGTGGCGATTCCCAAGCCCTACTACGGCTACATCCACCATCAGCGCATGGGATTCTATACCGCCCCCGACGGCCGGCTGCTCATCCTGGCCTTTCAGGGGCATGCCTACAATCCCTTCAAGGAGGGCGGCATCGGGAGGATGGCGCGCGAGGTGCACAAGGACGGCACGCTCGGGCCCGTCTACTTCATCCGCTATTCGTCGCATGCCGGCTGGAACGAGGGCAACACGGCGTATCCGTTCTACACCCGGTCGAAGGACAAGGGGTTTCGCAAGGCCGTGGAATCGCTCCTCGCCGACAGGCTCAAGACCCTGCAATGGATCGATGAAGACTGGGGGCTCGAAGGCTTCTACAGCCTCAGGGACTCCATCAACACCGTGCAGGCCACCTCGTATTACCACTGCCGCGACGGCCGGGTGGTGGCACTCTGGAAGTGGTCGTATGCCGCCCTCTCGGCCGACGAGGGACGGAGCTGGACCACGCCCGTGCGCTGCCCATCGCTCATCATGGCCGGAGGGAAGCAGTGGGGACAGCGCACGGCCGACGGCCGCTATGCCCTCTGCTACAATCCCATCGAGACACAGCCCTACCGATATCCGCTCATCGTCATCACCGGCGACGACGGCATCGTCTTCGACTCCCTCGGCGTGGTGCACGGCGAGGTGCCCCCACGCCGTTTCATGGGCGAGAACAAGGATTTCGGCCCCTGCTATGTGCGCGGCATCACCGAGGGCGAGCAGCAACCCGGGGGGCAGGACATGTGGCTCACCTACAGCGTGAACAAGGAGGACATCTGGGTGAGCCGTGTGCCCGTGCCCGTGAAGACCAGCTGGGAGGGACCCGTGCAGGACGCCTTCGACGACATAGAGCCTGAGGCCGCCATTCCCAACTGGAACATCTACCGCCCCGCCTGGTGCCCCGTGTGGGTGGACAAGGGACACCGGCTCTGCCTTGCCGACTCCGACCGCTACGACTACGCTCGTGCCATCCGGGTCTTCGAGGCCGCCCGGAGGGTGAGCGTAGGCCTCGACCTGACGGTGGAACAGGAAGGTGCCGCCCCCCTTGAGATAGACCTCACCGACCGCCATGGCACCCGTGCCGTGAGCCTCCGGCTGCAGAATGGCGAGATAAGCTCCTGCGGCGAGGTCATCGGCCACTATCAGCCGGGCGTCAAGAGGCACCTCGCCTTCACCTTCGACAACGGCCGCCTGCACTTCGAAGGAAGGACTTATCCCACCCTGCACGCCGTCGGCAAGGTGGAACGGATCAGCCTCCGCACCGGCGAATACCGAGAGCTGCCCGACCGCCAGACCCCGAACCAGGATCCGGCTCCCCCGCTCCCGGGATGCGACGAGCCTGCGGCGCCGTCGCGCTACGCGGTCGACAATGTGAGCATCCGATAAGGGGCGAGCCTTTGAGGATTCGTTTTTTTTCCGTATCTTTGCACCCGTTATGAACAAAGTACGGTTTAACAAGCGCTCGACCATCGTCTTCAAGCGCTTCTCCAACAAAGGCTATTCGCTCTTCGCTGCCCTTGGCAGGGAAGTGCTGATCGGCATCCTGAGCGTCTCCACGCTCTCCCATGCCAAGGCCGAGGGCATCAGCACCCGGATGGAGAAGGCCGATGCAGACAGCACCCTGCTGCGTCAGGAGCACGAACTGGACGAAGTCAGCATTACGGCTTCACGAGCGCCGCTGGGCACTGCCCGGCAAGCGAGAATGGTAACCGTGCTGTCGCAGAAGGAAATTGCCGCTGCGCCAGCGCAAAGTATTAACGATCTGCTCAAGTATATAGCAGGAGTGGATGTCAGACAGCGAGGTCCCGTGGGAGCACAGACCGACATCGGCATCCGAGGCGGCAACTACGAGCAGATCACAATCCTTCTGAACGGAGTCAACATCAATGACCCGCAGACCGGGCATAACGCCTTCGACTTTCCTTGCAGCATCTCCGACATCCAGCGCATAGAAGTGCTGGAAGGTCCGGCCGCACGCGTCTACGGCACCTCGTCGATGCTCGGGGCGGTGAACATCATCACCCGAGAGCACGGCGACACGGGGCTTCAGGCCGGCGTGGAGGGGGGAAGCTACGGCTATCTCTCGGCCACGGCACGCGCCAAATACAGCGGTGGCGGCGGATGGAGCCACTCGCTCTCGGGCACCTACACCCGCAGCGACGGCTACAGCCGCAGCGCGAAGGCTCGCCTGAACATGGACTACAACGGCGGAAAGAGTTTCTATCAGGGAAGCTACGAGCATGCCGACTTCGACATCCACTGGCAGGCGGGCTTCAGCACGAAAGGCTTCGGCAGCAACACATTCTACAGCCCTTCCTCAGACGAGCAGTATGAACGCACCACAAAGACCTATGTCGCCCTGCAGGGCAGCAATAAGAACGGTCGGCTGCACCTGCGCCCGCAGCTCTACTGGAACCACTACACCGACCGGTTTGAGCTCTTCCACGACAATCCCGACGCCTATCCTTTCAACTATCACCGCACGGATGTGTTCGGGGCGGGCGTCAACAGCTGGATAGACTGGTCGCGGGCGCACCACACGGCCTTGTCGGCCGAGATACGCGAGGAAGACCTCGTGAGCGGAAACCTCGGTGAGCCGCTCGACCGTCCGAAGCCCATCCGCGGCACCGACCGCGCCTATACCCACGGCATCAACCGCACGAACATCCAGCTGACGCTCGAGCACGACATCCTCCTTGAGGCCTTCACCCTCTCCATGGGGCTCACGGCGGTGAGAAACAGCTGGTCGGACGCGGGAACGCGCCTCTATCCCGGCATCGACGCCAGCTACCGCCCGGGCGGCAACTGGAAGGTGTATGCCTCGTACAACGCGTCGCTCCGCATGCCGTCGGTAACCGAACTTTACTACAACTCCAAGGGATACAACGCCAACAAGCATCTCAAACCCGAGGAACTCGCGGCCGTGGAAGTAGGCATCGCGCACAGCACGCCGACTATAAGGATACAAGTAAACGCCTTTTTCAACCACTACCGCAACCTCATCGACTGGATCATCGACGAGAAGGCGGCGGCGCAACAGCTCACGACGACCAACTTCGGGCGGATAGACGCCGTGGGCGCACAGGCCGATGTGCGCCTCGACCTCGGCCGCCTGTTGCCGTCGCAACGCTTCCTGAAGACCCTGAACACGGCCTACACCTATCTGAATCAGGACCAGAAACGCTATGAGGGCATCACGAGCCGATATGTACTGGAGTATCTGCGCCATAAATTCGTGGCCAACTTGCAGACGCAGCTGTCGCGAAATCTCGCCTTGAGCCTCAACTACCGATTTCAGAAGCGCAACGGATCGTATGCAACAGGCTTCGACAAAACCACTCAGAAAAAGATTCTGAACCGCTATTCGCCCTACAGCGTGCTTGACGCCAAGCTCACATGGACGGCACCCCGCCTGACGCTCTACCTCGAGGCCAACAACCTCACGGGACACCGCTACGCCGACTTCGGCCGCCTGAAGCAGCCGGGACGCTGGATCATGGCGGGCATGAGCATCAATCTATAGGGATTGGCGACCCCTGAAATCTCTCTTAGGGAAGACTGTTTTAATTGTTAAAATGGCTTAACGGGAAAACCGAAAGCATTGATTGTCAATGCTTTCGGTTTTTACGATGGCAGGAATTGACCATTCTGCCAAGTTCATTTTGTCAGGAATTGAATGTTTTTTGTCAGAAATTGAATAGAGCTTTTACTTCTTTCATGCCTATCTTTGTACAAAAAGAAAAGAAAAGAAAAAGAATCATGGGAAATAAGAAAAGAAAGAGCCATTCCATCGCCAACAAAAGTCCAGACCCCATCGATGAGCGAATGGGGCTTCTGGACACGATAAAAGCCATGGTGGAGAAAGAAGTGAGAAAGCAACTCGGAAGAAAAAAGGATGCCCCCTCTCTTGAGTCGCAGGATCTGAAGGAGGACAGTCAACCTCCCTAAACAGAAAAGCATGCAGTAGACAGAACTACTTGAAAAAGCAAAAATAAAAACATATAAATCCATTTATATAATTATGAGAACAACCAAATTTTTTATCATTGCCGCACTGGCAGCCCTCATGGGAGGAGGCCTGGTCAGTTCCTGCGCCGACGACAACGACGACTTTCTGAACAAGAATGACAAGGAACTGTCTGACCTGCGCAAGGAGGACGCGGCCATCCGGGCAGAGCTCAAGAAGCAGATAGAACTTACACGCACGGAGCTCAACAAGAAAATCAACACCCTCGAAGCCACGCTGAAGCAGCTCATTGACGACGAGGGGCAGAGCATCTACGACAAATTGGCTGAGAAAATGACGCAGACCAAGAAGCTCATCAACGAGAAGTTCGACGGCTTCGACGCCGCCGTAGACGCCAAACTGCCAGGACTGATGAGCAATCTTGAGCAGTCGAGCGAGAAACTGAACAACATCCTTGCCACAAGGAAGACGCAGCTCGCCGCCGCCATCGCCGAGAAAGACACGGAGAACGAGGCTCTCATCCAGGCAGAAATCGAGAAGATCGGAGTCCTGCAGGCCAAGATGGCCGCGGTGAAGGCACGCATGGAAACCTTTGAGGCGCAGATAGCGCAGCTTGAACGGAACAATGCCGCCATGCTCGAGATAGAGCAGAGCGTCGGCCGGCTGCAGGAGAAGTACAAGGGGCAGGCGGCGGAGTTCGAGAAGGTGAACGGTCAGATACGGCAGATAGTCAATGAGACTTTCGACAACCTGACCAGTCAGCAGCTCAACATCTACGAGGGGCAGTTGGAAAAGGTGAAAGCCCTCACGGAAGAGATGGAGACAAAGATAGACGACTTCAAAAAACTTTCAGACAAGATGGATGATATCAAGTCGACATACGAAGATGCCCTGAATAATAGTGAGCCCTCTGATTTGATCGAGAAAGTTGACGATCTGGAAAGCAAGTCTTCGGACATCGAGAGCCTCATGAGCAATTTTGAAAGCTCGCCTACCGCAGGCGACTTCAACCTCGACGACATCAGCGCACCGCTCGACGACATGAGGCATATAGGCGAAGGAGATCTCCTGATATTAGCTGAGGACAACCCTGACGAATGGGAGATGGTGATAGACGCCATGCAGGATGATATGCTGGATTGTCTTGGTATATTAGGAAAACTCGAGCGCCTGATAGAGGAATATGAGAGCATAAGAGACGAAATGTTTGATTAAAAGGAAGAGAACTATGAGAAGTGTTAATATTAAAAAGGTATTCGTGCTCGCAGCAGGCTTCCTGCTGCTAAGCGGAATGCTCGGCGCATGCACCTCCTACGACTACGATGAGGAGATGAACAACCGCTTCAAGGAAGAGGCGCGACTGAAAGCCGAGGACGAGAAAATAAAGGCAGAGATCATAGCAGCCATCCAGAGCCTGCACACGGAACTGATGCAGAACATCGAGACCATGAGCAGGAATGTGGACGGCAAGCTCAGCGAGAAAGACAAAGAGGTGATGGACCGGTTTATGGCTGCTGAAGGCGAACTGAAAGGTCTCATCGAAGCTCGTGCCGAACAGGCCGGCGTGAAGATAGAGGAACTGGGAACCACGCTCACGAAGGCCATCGCCGAGAAGCAAAGCCTCTTCGACCAAGCCCAGCAGAAGGCTCGTGAAGAGCTGGAAAAGGCCATCAAGGACGGCGACGAGGCCAACATCAAGAAGGCACAGGACGCTATCAACCTCATTGCCCAGACGGAGCAAGCCGTAAAAGACGCCGGTCAGGGCTACGAGGAGCGTATCAACCGGTTGCTCGCCTTAGAGACCCGCCTGGCTGACATGCGTGCGGAAATAGAGAAGAAAGAAGCTGAAAAAGCACGGATACTGAAGCAGGCACAAGACTTCGAGGACGAAATGAGGGATGTGATACAGCAGAAGATACAGAACTTCCGCAGCAGCGACCTCGCAAAGATCAAACAGCTCCTCTCCGACTACAACGCCAAACTGGCAGCCTACAATAACCTCGACGACTACAATAGTGAACTTGAGAGCCTTTCGTCAGATGTAAAAGACCTTACTGAAAAAGTCAAGGATGCCATCGACAAAGCCAATGACCTCGTCAATACGGCAGATGAGGCTGAAACGGCATTGGAGGAGTTCAATACGGTCTATGAAGAGATGGAGGCACTGCGTGCAGATGCCGAGTCGGTCAGAGACGATGCTATGGGGAAGGTTCAGGAAAACTTGGATGCCATCGAGAGTGAAATCAGCGCTTTAGAGGAACTCAGAGATGTGATACAAGGCTATGCTGATCAAATAAACAACATACAGGATGTCATGCACGACTGTGTAGACGAGGCAGAATCCATGGCAGGCAGCGTAGATGTATAACCGGATAAAAACAGAAAATCATGAACTATAAGAAGATTTTAAGTCTCTCGCTCCTGTGCGCAATGATGCTCCTTAACGGCTCATGCGCCAAGGACTATGCCGACGAGATAGCGACCTCCGACAAGAATGTCGCCGACCTGAAGCAAGCCGATATAGAGCTGAGAAAGCTGATCCAGACCGGATTGGCTACACTGAACACGCAGATCAACGCGGCACTCAGTAAAACCGAGACAGAGAAACGGGCAGCCATCAAGGCTAAGGTGGAGCAATGGAACACCCACATGAATGAGATGATTGCCCGCATGGAAACTCTCACTGACAAGAAAATCGAGGAGCAGACGCAGAGACTCAATGCGCAGGTAACTGCCATCGAGGGTAAGATCGCGGCCTTCGAGCAGCGCAATATCGAACAGATAGAACAGCTGGAGCAGGATATTCAGAGAGCCCGGGAACAGGGCGACGCAGCTACCTTGGCCAAGCTGGAGGAACTGAAGAAGCAAATGAAGGATGCCGATACCGTCATGGATGCCCTCAACCAGAAAGTGGACACCTGGCAGGGCAAACTGAACTCCATCGCCAGCAAGAACTATTCGACCACTTACACCGAGCTCCAAGCACGCATACAGGTTCTCGAAGACATCGACATGGAGAAGCGCTACCGGAACATGCAGGCCATGCTCAAGGCACTGACCATCTCGCAATACGAGGCACTCACCCATGACGACCTGGCTACCATCGACGGCTTCATCAACCGCATCAACCGCCTCTATACCGATGTCTATAAGCAGTACGACGACATTGAGAGTAACCTGAACAGCTGGGAGTCGAGAGCTGAGGATGAATGCAATGAGTTGGAAACTTTTACCGGTGATTTGTCATCGATGGACTTGGATTACATAGAGCAGGTATTCGATAACTACAACGGCTACGACGGAAAGGTGAGTGATGTACAGAACTGGGCCGACGAGATTAAGGGGTTTATAGATGAGGTCCAGACTGCTGTCGATGATGTTGATGGTAGAATCAGTGATGCAGTGGATATCGCGGAAGAGATAAATAATATAGGACCGAGTTTGGATGTTGACGACCATCACGAATCTTACGATAAGATAGATCAAATCGGAGAAGCCCTGGCTGACGCCATGAACCAGAAGATACAGGATTTGGCAGATGCCTATCCCCACGCATGGGGCGGCTCACCTCCCGTCGTGTCATGGTAATGCCCGACCGTAATTAATAAAGAAACTATACTCATAATAATATCAGTCGTATTAAACAAAATAACAAAAATATGAAAACAAAAAACATAATCATCTCTGCCCTCATGCTGGCATTGCCGATTGCCGCCATGGCGCAGGCTAACGAACAGAAGAACGAGGCACGCCGACAGTATTACAACAACTACGGTCATTGGAGCCTCGGCCTCAACGGCGGACTCTCGGCCTTGTTCGGCGACTTCTCCACCTTCTCCGACGAGAAGTTCTATCCCGCACCCATCGGGAGCGCCTCGGTGAGCTATCAGATGAATCCTACCGTGGGCTTCACCCTTGAGGGCTACTACAGCCATAACCAGCTGGGTGCGCTGTCAAGCAACAAGGATGAATATCTAAACACCAACGGATTCAAGGCCGACGGACCGACCGACCCGTTGACAGGAGACGCCTTTCTGAAATATGGTGAGCTGTACAGCAAGGTAACGCTGTGGCAGGGCCGGGTCGGACTGGACCTGAACCTGAGCAACATGTTCGGCGGCAACCGTGGCGAGTGCATGCGCAAGGTTACGCTCCTCTTCTCGCCCTCCTATTACTTCCAATACTATCGTCCGAGGGTCTACCGCAAGAGCGACGACGGCCGCTACACATCTCGCAACCTGTTCTATCAGGTCAACAACGGCGTAGGTGCTGAAGTCGCCCTCCGCTTCCGCGCGAACCGCATCGTAGACTTTCAGCTCAAAGGGGGTGGCGTGTATGGATTCAACAAGAAGTTCGACGGCATTGCCGGCGACAAAAAGACCAATATACTGGCCTATGCACAGGCCGGCATCACCTTCAAGCTCAACGGTAAGACCAAGCGCGACAACATCCTCTATGCGGTCACCCCGGCCTATGTGCCAGAGATGAACCTCGGCGGCCACTGCGGCAAAGGATGCACCGTGGTGCACGACACCATATATATAGACCGCGTGGTGGAGAAAGAGGTGGTGCGCGAAGTGGTGAAGCATGTGGCAACGCTGCCCAGCATCGGCTTCCGCCGCGGCCATGCCGAAATCGACCAGACCAAGTATGCCTTGCAGTTGGAGACCATCGTCAGATTCCTGAAAGACAATCCCGACATGGAGGTGGAGATCACCGGATGGGCCGACCATACTGGCGGAGAAGCCATCAATGCCACCCTCACCCAACAGCGTGCCGAGAACCTGCGCGACTATCTGGCTAAGCAGGGCATCAGCCTTGATCGCATCAAGAGCGCAAAAGGCAAGGGGAAAGACCTGTCGCTCAGCGGCCGCGACGCCCTCAGCGTGAAGGCCCGCCGCGCCGATGTGACCGGCCAAGAGAAATAAGAGCTACACTCTCAATAGGTTTTCATAACAGAATGAAGGAGCTTCCCCTGCGAAGGGGGAGATGATTCCTGACTGGGCGGACTTCAAAGGTTCGCCCTTTTTCATATATAATCTCTCTTGAAAGGATGACCCCAGACCTGTTTTCCCCGGATTTCCACAGAGAAAGCGGATTCTTTTTACAGTTTCTTGCAAGATTCCTGATTATTTCGTATATTTGTGGCGACATGCCGACCATAGGGATGCAGAAAGGGAAAGAAAGAAGCAAATACAACAATGAGACCAAAGCAAACCGAACACAAAGCCTATATCCACAACGACAGAAGCAAGAGCCGAAAGTCAGGACCGGCAGCCGTTGCCGCTTTCCTGATGATACTGACCATGTCTGCCTGCGGCCACAGCAGTAAGACGGAACCTGGCTATACCGATGCGCAACGCCTGCAGCTCGACACCACCGCACACACAAAGAACATCGACTCGCTCCTCAGATGCGTTGACCGATGGCACAGGGCAGAGAACCGTGGCCGCGAGATGGGCGCACTGGCCGAACTGGGACACGGATACCAGACCGCAAGCCGATATGCCGACGCGGTGAAAGCCCATCAGAAACAGCTCGCCATCGCACAAAGCATGAACGACACGCTCATGGAAGCCAGCGCACTCAACGACCTCGGCATCAACTATCGACGGCTCGGACTCTACTACGACGGACTGGATTATCACCTGCGAGCCATAGAGAAAACCTCCACCCCACAGGGCAATGACAACCGTAAACTGCTCAAGTGCCGTGCCATCGGATACAACGGAGCAGGCAATGTGTATCTCAGCATCGGCAACTTCCAGAAGGCCGACCAGATGCTGCGCAAGGCACTCGCCGTGGAGACGAGGCTCAACAGCCACCTCGGCATGAATGTAGACTTGGCGAACATCGGCATCGTCTTCGAGCGTCGGGAAATGATCGACTCGGCATGGGTATACTTCCGCGAGGCCATGCGCCAGAGCAAGCTTGCCGGCAGCACCACCGGACAAGCCTACGGACACCTGAACTATGGACGGCTCTACACGCAGCAGGGCGACTACGACAAAGCCGTGAGAGAATACCGACGCTCCATGGACATCGTCTACAAGGACCGCGACCTGTGGCTCTGGCTGCAGCCCTGCATCAAGCTCGCCGGGGCTTACATCCTGGTCGGCATTCCGGACAGCGCCCGCCACTACCTTGACCGGGCCCTGCAGACGGCTCACAGCATCGGGGCACGGGAATACATACCGCAAATCTACCACCTCTATGCCGACTATCACGAACAGCAAGGCGACCCCCGCAAGGCTCTCGAAGCCCATCGCACGGCCGACAAACGGCAGGACAGCCTGCTCAGCGCACGCAACCTATTCGAGATAGAGACCTTGCGGAACGACCTCTACAACCGCCGACAACGACAGCAAGAACAGGAACTGCAACACGAGCGGTGGAGCAAACGCCTCGCCGTGATGGGCACCCTGTTGCTGGCCATGCTGCTCGCTGCCATGTACTATGTGCTCAGAACCCGTGCCCGCAGCCACCGGCAGCTGAAGCAGACAAGCGCCATGCGCGAGCACTTCATCACCAACATCACGCACGAATTCCGAACGCCACTCACCCTCATACTCGGACTGAGCCGCGACCTCAAGCAAGACAAGGCCGCCACACCACAGATGGCAGAGAAGGCCGCCGTCATAGAACGGCAGGGCAACAGCCTGCTGCAACTCATCAACCAGCTGCTCGACATCTCGAAAATCAAGTCGGCGGTGGGCAATCCCGACTGGCACAGCGGAGACATCACCCTCTACATAGCCATGATCGTAGACACCTACCGCGACTACGCCCGCAGCCGCAACATCGACCTGCAGTTCTTTGCCAATGAACCCATCGAAATGGACTTCGTGTCCGACTACATAAGCAAGGTGATGAACAACCTGCTCTCCAATGCCCTGAAGTTCACTCCCAAATACGGACGCGTCAATATTTCCATACAACGCAAGGACGGACTGCTGCATCTTGAGGTAGCCGACACCGGCCAAGGCATTCCGCAGGAGAGCATCCCCCACCTGTTCGAACCGTTCTATCAGACAGAGACCGGCACACAGTACACAGGGTCCGGCGTGGGACTGGCACTCGTCAAGCAGATCGTAGACGCCATGCAGGGCAGCATCAGGGTGAAAAGCATCCCCGGCCAAGGCTCCACCTTCAGCATCGCCATCCCCATCCGACACAAGAGCCACCGGCAGGTTGAACTCCGCACCAACATTCCGATGCTGCCCGACGAAGAGGCCGAGCCCGGAGAAAGCAACAAGGAATACGACGAGGAGGGTGAATGCCAGCTGCTCATCATCGAGGACAACAAGGACATTGCCGCCTACATCGGCTCGCAGCTCGACAGCCGATACTCACTCAACTATGCCACCAACGGTGATGACGGACTGCGAAAAGCCCTCGATATCGTGCCCGACCTCATCATCACCGACCTGATGATGCCCGGCATCGACGGACTGGAACTCTGTCGGCAAATACGGCAGAACGAAGCGGTGAGCCATATTCCCGTCATTGTCGTCACGGCAAAGGTCAGCGAGGAGGAACGCGTCAAGGGACTACAAGCCGGGGCAGACGCCTATCTCACAAAGCCCTTCAACAGCGACGAACTGCGCACAAGGGTGGAGAAACTGCTCGAGAAAATGCAGCGTATTAGAAAGAAAGAGCGAGACACCCTGCTGGATGATGAGGAGGAAGAGGAAATCTCCCCGCAGGAAATGGCATTTATCACCAAGGTCATCGACTGCATATATCTGATGATGGACGATCAGAAAACGGATATGACCACAGTAGCGGCAACTCTCTGCATGAGCCCCCGCCAGCTTCACCGCAAACTGCTGGCCCTCACAGGAGAGACACCGGCCAATTTTATCCTGAAAATCAAGATAAAACGAGCCTGCCAACTACTGAAGAACACCTCGGAGATCAGCATTACGGAAATAGCCCAGAGATGCGGATTCGACGACAGCTCGAATTTCACGCGTACTTTCAAGAGAGTAATGGGGCTTACTCCCACCCAGTATCAGAAGGGAGAGACACAGGAATCATGACAGGAAGGCGACTGAAATCACTCCTTCCGCTCCTGTGCCTCGCGCAGGGACTGGCGGCACAGACCTGTCTCAAGGACGACTGCTCGCTGCTCCGGGATGCCGACCTGCTCTTCTTCTCTCCGGACGACGGCAACGCGATCACGGATGTAACGAGCGGATTTCAAGGCAGGAGGGTCGACCATGTGGCCATCTTCCTGCGCATAGCCGGCATGCCCTGCACACTCGAGGCCACACACCGGGGCGTAGTCGTGCAGCCCATCGACAGCACTCTGACACGCCACTCGCGCCATGGCGGGCAAGTGTTCGTAGGCAGGATAACCGAGGGCATCGATATAGAGGCATCGCTCCGCAATGCCCTGCGCCACTTAGGCAAACCCTACGACTTCTTCTTCGAGCCCGACGACAGCGCCCTCTATTGCAGCGAACTCGTGCAGAAAGCCTATCGGAATGCTGACGGCAGCCTCGTCTTCGAGCCGATTGCCATGAGCTTCCACGACAACAGAGGCATCATCACGGATTACTGGAAAGACTACTATCGCAAGGCCGGAAAGACCGTGCCGGAGGCTGCCCCGGGCTCTAATCCCGGCCAACTCTCACGGAGCAAGCGGCTGCGCATTCTCTACCGCCTTTTCTAAGCTCTTGCCACGAGCAGCCGTAAGCCCGGGAAAAACCGTCGGTCCGCAGCGCCATCCACGACTATTTATAAAGGTTAAACTTACAAAACAGCAACACCGGAGTGTTGTTCGATTCAGATTTTTGTCCTACCTTTGCAAACGGAAAGTAATCCTCTCAAAGAGGAACCATAAAGAAAGGAAACATATTATGACAAAAATCAGAAGAAAACTTACGGATTTGATAGGAAACACTCCCCTCGTGGAACTGAGTAGATTTTCACGGGAAAGGGGTCTCGACACCCCCATCGTGGTCAAGATAGAGTCGTTCAACCCCGGCGGAAGCGTAAAAGACCGCATCGCGCTGGCCATGATCGAGGATGCCGAGAGGCGGGGGCGCCTGCAGCCGGGAGCCACGATCATCGAGCCCACGAGCGGGAATACCGGTGTGGGACTGGCCTGGGTGGCGGCCGCGAAGGGATATAACCTCATCCTCACCATGCCCGAGACCATGAGCGTGGAGCGTCGCAACCTCGTGAAAGCCTATGGAGCCGAGGTGAGGCTCACCGACGGCAAGGCGGGAATGCCCGGTGCCATCAAGGTGGCGGAAGAACTGCGCGACTCTATTCCGGGCAGCATAATCCTGCAGCAATTTGAGAATCCGGCCAACCCACAGCGGCACTATGAGACTACGGCCGACGAGATCTGGGAGCAGACCGACGGCAAGATCGACATCTTCGTGGCCGGCGTGGGCACGGGCGGCACCATCTCCGGCGTGGGCAAGCGCCTCAAGGAGAAGAACCCCGGCATTCGCGTCGTGGCCGTGGAGCCCGCCGCATCAGCCGTGCTGAACGGCAAGCCCGCAGGCCCGCACAAGATCCAGGGCATCGGGGCAGGATTCGTGCCCAAGATCTATAACGCCGAGGTAGTGGACGAGGTGCTGGACATCGAGAACGACGATGCCATCCGCACGGGCCGGCAACTGGCCCGGCAGGAAGGCTTGCTGGTGGGAATTTCGTCGGGAGCAGCCGCCTTCGGCGCGGCCGTAGTGGCCGGACGACCGGAAAACAAGGGCAAGCGTATAGTGGCCTTGCTGCCTGACACCGGAGAGCGTTATCTCTCCACCGTGCTCTTCGACTTCGAGGAATATCCTCTCTAAATAACATGACGGCAGCCCGCTTCGGGCTGCCGTCATGCGTATAGTCTCTGCCAAACAGCGTGAAGCCCTATCGCTTCAGCACTTTCGACTGTGGACTGACATTCTCGGTAATCCACATGTTGGCTCCGATGACCGAGTCATGGCCGATGGTAATCCGCCCCAGAATCGTCGCATTGGAATAGACCACGACATGATCTTCCAGTATCGGATGACGGGGAATGCCCTTGATGGGGTTGCCGCCGTCGTCGAGCGGAAAACTGCGCGCGCCGAGGGTTACGCCCTGATAGAGCTTCACATGGTTTCCGATGATGCAGGTAGCACCCACGACGACGCCCGTGCCGTGGTCGATCGTGAAGTGATGGCCTATCTCGGCGGCCGGATGGATGTCTATCCCGGTCTCGGAATGCGCCATCTCGGTGATGACGCGGGGAATGAGCGGCACTCCGTGGCGCACCAGCTCGTGGGCCAGGCGATAACAGGTGAGCGCCTTGAGGGCGGGATAGCAGGCTATGATCTCGCTATAGCTGGTAGCGGCGGGATCGCCGTCGTAGGCCGCCTCCACATCCGTGGCCAGCAACCTGCGAAGCGTGGGCAGCGTGGTAATGATTGCGGTGGCAATGTCGGCAGCCTTCGAGGCCGACGACTGGAGCATATCCCCCTCCTCACGCTCCTGGAAGCAGAGACCCGCCAGAATCTGATGAGACAGCAGGTGGTGAAGCCGCTCCACGGAGACCCCGATGTGATAACTGATGGTCTGCGTGTTGATGACCGAGTTGCCGTAGTAACCCGGGAAGAGAATCGACCTCGCAAGGTCTATGATTTCCTGGAGAGCCTCTTGCGACGGCAAGGGGTTTCCGTCGCAATGTTCATGGCAAAGGCCTTTGAGAGAGGCCGGGCAAGACAGCTCGTCGATGGTCTGCTGCAGCACGCCCTGATCTTCCATATTCGTCATATACTTGTTTATTAGCAACTGCAAAGATACTGCAAAAATGCTTCCCGGCAAAGCCTTGGCCGACAAAATCTTTGACCTTGGCGTCCACCAGACTGAAAAACCGAGGCTCCCCATGGTGAACACACCCATGAAAAGGGCTGCCGCCAGCGGGCAACCCTCCTTGTCTTACCGGATCCGACCTTACAGGATGCCCATCACCATCTTGACGATGAACAGCACCACGGGAATGGTAACGCAGACAATGCCGATGAAGTCGATATACACCCCGGTCTTTATCATCTTCGTGATAGGGATATAGCCGCTTGCGTAGACGATGGCATTGGGCGGTGTCGACACTGGCAGCATGAATCCGAGCGATGCCGAGAGGGCAACGCCGACGGCCACGGGAACGGGGCTTAACCCTGCCGAGAGAGCCGCGCCGATGGCCAGCGGGCCTATCATGTTGGTGGCAGCGGTGTGCGATGTGAGTTCAGAGAGCAGCAGCGACATGACGCAGAACACGGCGACGAGCAACAGCTCAGACGGATTTCCGCCCATGCCACTCACGATCTGGTCGCCTATCCAGCCCGAAAGCCCGGTGGTATACATCATTCCGCCCATGGCCAGACCTCCGCCGAAGAGCAGCAGCGTGCCCCACTCCACGCCCTCCACGGCCTGTTTCCAGGTAATGGTCATCTTGTTGTGCTTCAGGTCTACGGGAAGAAAGAAGAGCAATAACGCACCTACCATGGCGACGACTCCTTCCGGAAGAACTCGGTTGTAAACCTTCAAGATCTCGCTGTCCGACCCGAATACGATATTCAGAAATCCCGGGGTGATCCATAGGACCACGGCCACGACGAACGCAAACATCGTGTTCTTCTGAGCCCGCGTCCACTTCCCGAGCCCCTTGATCTTGGCGTCTATAAACTCATTGGCCCCTTCAATGTGCTTTACATCTGCCGGGAACATGCGGCTGAGGACAAGATAGGCTATCACGAAATAGATGACCATGGCCACGAAACCCCACACCATCCACTGGAAAAAACCGACATGGATGTCGCACATCTCGTTGAGGAAGCCGAGCATAATAATGTTCGGGGGCGTCCCGATGGGCGTGAGCACCCCGCCGATGGAGCATGCGTAGGCCGTCATCAGCATCAGCCCGGTGGCGTATTTATAGGTGGCCAGGTTGATGATCTTGCCCTTGGCCGCCATCATATCCTTGATGGCGTCGAGCAAGCCGATGGCGATAGGAAACATCATGGCAGCCGTGGCAGTATTGCTGATCCACCCCGAGCAGAGCATGCAGGCCAGTCCGATGGCCAGGAAGATGCGGCGCGGGTTGTCGCCTACCCACTTCATCGACATGATGCCATAGGCGATGCGCTTGTCGATGCCGTTTACCATCATCCCCTTTGCGATGATGAAGCCGCCCATGAAAAGGAAAATCGTGGGATTGGCAAAGGCCGCGAAGGCCTCCTTCATCTTCACCACATCGAGCAACACACACAGGGTGGGGCCTATCAGGGATGTTACCGGGATGGGAACCGGCTCACAAATCCACCAGAGGCACACCAAGGCCATGATGGCCAGAAGCTTATGAGCCTCCGGCGACAGGGCCTCAATGGGAGTAAACCACACCAAAAGGGCACAGAGAGGGCCGCTGACGGCACCGATAAGCCTGCGCCTGCGATCGAAAACAGAGTCCTGGGCTACCTGCGCCCCAGCCACTTCTACGGGTTCATTCTTCGCGTCGTTCATTTCTTAAGGTAAATAAAAGATTTTTAGCTAATGGTTGGTATTTGTCCGCTAATTTAAGAAAAAATATCATTCGTGCGACAAGAAAAACGATAAAAAATCACATTTTCCCATTTTTTTCTTCACGGATGCCTTTATTTTTCTGAAAAAAATGTATATTTGCAAGGTAAGAGTGCCGGTTCGGAAAGTCGCCTCAAGGCATAAGCCGTAAGCTCGTGAGCCCCGGCATCCACCGACCGGACGACAACCGCCTCTTGCGCCAGACCTAATTTTATTATATATGAACACGAACACTATTCTAATCGTCGCCGTCATCATACTCGCATGTATGGCCATCGCCTACTTCGGCTATCGGCACCGCCACTACATCCAGTTCAGCAAGGAAAACCTCAAGGCCAACATCGGCAAGGTTTTCGACGAGAGCGGAGAGAAGGCCATGCCGAGGCAGGACTTCATCATGAAGTTGAAAGATGTCTGCGGATGCACGCATAAACAGGCCGTGATGCTCCTTGGTGAAGCCCGCAAGGCCGGCTTCATCGTCATTGAGGGCAAGGATGTGAGACAGCCTGAATAAGCCGAGCAAGACCTAACGGAAACCCCTGACAGCCCCTCATCCGTGAGGAGCCCTTTGCTGTCTGCCTGTCCCGAAACCATCCGGGGAGCCGCCAATCGCCGCAAGCCTTTCGGCCGGAAGCCGCGGGAAGGGGTGTTACAAGCCGTGTGTAACGGTATTACAAGCAGCGTGTAATCCTGTTACACGCCGCTTGTAACATTGCAGGGAGCGGCCTGTTTCATCCCGGGTCCACACAAGGACGGCGGAGATTCCTATGTCTCCACGGAGAAGGCGGCGGCAGGAAGGATGAAAGCCGCAAACCGACAGGAAAGCGGACAGGGGCTGGTAAAGGAACGGCCGGCGGCAGAAAAGAAGAAGGCCGGGAGCCGTCGGGGCTCCCGGCCTTGCGTGTTTAAGGTTATTATAGCTTGTATTATCGTTTCAGCCTGAATGAGTTTTCGATGCTCATAATTTCTTCCTGAAAGGCCTTGTCTATCTTCAGACGGTCGGCTATGCGGTTGCAGCTGTGGATGACGGTGGCGTGGTCGCGCCCTCCCACCAGCTTTCCAATGCGGCTGGTGGGCATCTTGGTGTATTTCTGGGCAAAGTACATGGCCAGCTGCCGCACCTCCACCACCTCGTGCTTGCGGCTCTTCCCGTTTACGGCGGCCTGGGTTACATTGAAATGATTGCACACCTTCTCCAGGATGTCGTCGACCGTGAGGGGAGCGTCGTCCACCTTCACGGCACGCTTGATGACCCGCTCGGCCAGCCGCATGTCGACATTGCAGTTGTAGACCACGCTGTAGGCCAGCAGCGAGTTGACCACCCCCTCGAGGTCGCGCACGCTCCCGTTGGCCGTCTCGGCGATGAAGAGGATAACCTCAGGGGGAATCTTGAGCCCGTCGCGGCGGCACTTGCTGTTCAGGATGTCGATGCAAAGCCGGGTGTTGGGCTTTTCCAGCTCCGCTATCAGCCCGCAGGAGAATCGCGTGAGCATGCGCTCGTTCATGCCCTGAAGGTCTACCGGCGGGCGGTCGCTTGCCAGGATGATGCGCTTGCCGTTGCGGAAGAGGTGGTTGAAGATGTGGAAGAAGGTGTCCTGGGTCTTCTCCGCCGTCATCCACTCCTGCACATCGTCGACGATGAGCACATCGATGGTCTGATAGAAGCTGATGAAGTCGGGCACCGTATTCTGCAGCGTGGCATTGACAAACTGCACCTTGAAGAGATTGGCACTGATATAGAGCACACGCTTCTGCGGGTACAGCTGCTTGATCTTGACGCCTATCGCGTTGATGAGGTGGGTCTTCCCACAGCCCGAAGGCCCATAGATGAACATGGGGTTGAACTGTGCCGTCTGCGGATGCTCGGCTATGGAGAGGCCTACGGAGCGTGGCAGCTTGTTGCTGTCGCCCTCAATGAAATTCTCAAAGGTCTGGTGAGGATTCAGGTGCGGGTCTAATTGCTGCGGCTGGGCGGCGTCGAGCAGCGAGGGAGAGTCGTTCCCTCTCGTCTGGACGCGCGGCTTCAGGCTGGAGTCGGTAGGGGCTGCCTCGATGTCCTGCGACAGCTTGTGCTCCTTATCCGTAACCACGCGGTAGGTGAGTTTCACCCCTTCCCCGAAGGTGCGGACCAGCACTTTGCACAGCAAGTCTACATAGTTTTCCTCCAAGTACTCATATACATAGGTACTGGACACCTGCAGCAGGATGGTCTTCGAGTCGGCGTCGAAGTTTTCGAAAACTATCGGCTTGAACCATGTATTATATGGCTGCAGGGAAACATTCTCACGGATGAGGGCAAGAGATTCCTCCCAACGAGCGTCAGGACTTACTTTCATTTATACATTTAATTAATATACCTTTCGATGGTAATTGGTTTCTTGACTTTCTGATTGCAAATATCGCAATTTTTTTTAGAACTTGCAAATTTTGTTTTCTTTCTTTTTTTGTATGAAAATCGGAAACTCCCATGTACAAAGCGATTGAACGCAATCGGGCTTTCCGGCTACAAAAAAGGGCTTGCATAAATGTAAGATTCTGATATATAGGTTTTTCCGGACGATTGCCTAAAGTGTAATGGTTTAAGAGTGAAACAAGAAGTCCTGACAGCACAACCCACCACGAAATGAGAGCCTTACCTTTCCGGCACGGCGCATGAAACATCGGAGTTTGCTATTTAGACGAAATCTATTTTACAGGAAGCTTTTTTCTCAAGTCCGTTATTCAGTCCATCAGCATCGTCGGGAGCCAGTAATCCGGAGACGATCACTTGTCTTTCCTACCGAACAGGGAGAAGTGGACATAGCGTTTCGGATGCTCCCGGAGATTGTTGAGCAGGGAGTCGGCACTATTGACCGTCGCCGTCAGGTTGTAGTAGAGCCGGCTGTCGTTCATCAGCAGGCCGAGAGATCCTTCCCTGCCGTTGATTTTCTCCGTTATGGCCTTCACATTCGCCAGCGTCTGGTTTACCTCGTCCATGGTCTTCTGAATATCCACCGCGGCGAGATTGGCCGTCAGCTGTGTCGTATTGTCCAGCACCCCGTTCGCCTTGTTGACCAGTCCGGGCACACTTCTGTTCAATGTCGCCATGAGGGTGTTCAGCTCCCGGGTCGAGGTGGTCAGGTTATCGGTGGTGGTCCGGATGTTATGGAGCGACTGCGCAATGGCCGGATCGCCCATCAGGGTGTTCACGCTGGCCAGGATAGAATCCAGCTTAGGCAACATCTGTTCGATAGCGGGAACGAGTGCCGAGAGCTTTCCCATGAGGCCCGCATTCAGTTCGCCGATGATGGTGTCGCCGGGTTCCACGCGCTCGCGAGGGTTGTCTGCCAGCAGGAGATTCATCCTCACATTGCCCATCAGGTCGCTCTCGATGGAGGCCGAAGAGCCCTTGGGGATATGGAGATGGTTGTCTACCTCAAAGGAGACGACCACGCCGTCGTTGTCTTTATAGTCATAATTGATAGACTTCACCACGCCCACCTGATAGCCATTGGCATAGATGGGATTAGACTCTGCCAGTCCGCTGATGTTCCTGAACTTGATGTAATAGGCGTGATTCGTGGAAAGGAGAGACTTTCCCTTCAGGAAATTCATCCCGAAATAGAGAATCACGATTCCCAATATGGCCACAACGGCTATCTTGATTTCTTTCGTCATAATCGATTACTTGTTATTTTTAAACTCGCGTATCGCCTCCTGGACACTCACCTTCCGCCCTTCCTTGAAGGCAATGATGAATGCCTGGGGGAACTCCGCGGCAATCTGCTTGCGGAGACGGGCCATCTCTTCATAGTCGTTGGAAGCGCCGTAGGTATACTTGAACATGTTTCCCTCCTCGTAACACTCGCATCCCTTGAGGCTTCTGAAGCGGGCATCCCCCTCTCTTAGCCTCTTGCTCGTGGCCATAATCTGAATCTTGAAGAGCGGCTTAGATGCATCAGCCGGCGGGGCGGGGAAGGCATTCGTGCCTGTGGACGACGGATGGGCTGCCTGCTTCTGTCCCTCCGCGGACGAATCGCCGACAACCTCCGGACGGGCTTCAGCCTTGGAGACGGTCGGTTCCTTGGGCTTGGCGGCCGGTCTGCTTCCCGCCGTCTCCTCCTTCTTATATGAATCCGGCACCACTTGAGGGATGACGGGAGTGGTCTCGATGGCCTTGAACGGCACGGTAACGGTATTGTCGTGCTTGGACCGATACTTCATGAAGGCATTGTAGAATCCATTGCTATAGGCAGTCAGGGCGGCCTCGGAATTCAAGAACCGCTCCTCATCGGGCGTGGAGATGAATCCCAGCTCCATCAGGCAGCCGGGCATGGAGGTGAGCCGGAGCACCGCAAGGTTGTCCTGATGGGCACCGCCGTTGGCGCGACCCGTCGCCGCGCATATATACTGTTGCAGGTTTTTGGCCAGATCGGTACTGTTCACACGGTTCTGATCCTGAATAAACTCGAACATGATATCGCCCTCCACGCTGTTCAGGTCCAGTCCGTCGTAGGTCTTCTTGTAGTCTTTCTCGAGGAAGATCACGGAGTTCTCACGCCTGGCCACTTCCAGATTCTCATCAATGCCCCTGCTGTTTCCATTGCGGAGGCTGCGCCCCAATGTATAGGTCTGATAGCCCCGGGCCTGCCGGCCGCCGCCAACGGCATTGACATGGACGGAGACGAAGAGGTCGGCCTTCTTCATGTTGGCGAAGGCCGCACGCCCCGAAAGCGTAACGAAGACATCGGCCGTGCGGGTATAATACACCTTCACATCCGGGCACTTACGCTCTATCAGGCGCCCGAAAGCCAGCGCATATTTCAGCGTCAGGTCTTTCTCCTTGGAAATGGAACCTGCGGCACCCGTGTCATGACCGCCGTGCCCGGCATCCAACACCAGCGTGAACTTGTGGCTGGAGGCTGTCGCCACCATCGCAAAAGCCATCAGTGCCACCAAAGAGAAAAACTTCTTTCTGCCCATGCTATACCGAAGAGTAAGCGGAGAATACGGAGGACAAGGCCGCATCGACGCCCTCTGTCCGTCCCGTTCCGTGAATTTATTGCTTAATTTCTGTGCAAAGGTAACCATTTACGGCGAGAAAACCGCGAACGACTACTTCGTTTTATCATTTATTAAGTGTACTTCCACCCCGGCTCCTTCACAATCCGCCCCCATCGGGGGATTCTTCTTGGTAAGCCAGAGATCTATGGAGCGTATCTCAGGAAACTGCCGGAGCAGGCGGTCGGAGATGCGGCGGACCAGGCGTTCCATGAGATTGCACGGGGTCTGCATCTCCTCCTTCACGAGTTCATACACCTCGGCATAGTTGAGGGTTTCGTCCACCGCGTCGGAGAGCATCGCCTCCTCTGCCGGATAACCGATGCGAAGGGTGAGCTCGTAGTCATTTCCCGTAACACGTTCCTGCGGCAACACGCCGTGCAAGGCATGAAACCGCAGGTTGCGCAAATATATGTAAGTTGATTGTATTTCCATATATCCTTATTTATCTTAGAGGCCGGCTGCCGCCCCTCTTCTTCCGGAAAGGAGCGGACAGGATTATCCGCAACGGCTCGCCCCGCAGTTTGTGCAGATCAGGCAGCCCTCCTGATAGATGAGCGACTCATGCCCGCAGACAGGACATTTCTGTCCCTTGGCCTGGGTGCCGTCGGCCACATATTTCTTCAGGGCGCGCTCCACGCCGTTCTTCCAAGTGTTGATGCTCTCGTCCTTCAGCTGCAACGAGCCCACGAGCTTGATCACATGGTCGATGGGCATGCGGTAGCGGAGCACTCCGGAAATGAGCTTGGCATAGTTCCAATACTCCGGATTGAACTTTTCGGAGAGGCCCTCGACGGTGGTCTTATAACCCCGCTTGTTCTCGAACTGGAAGTCGTAGCGATGAGAGCCGTCCTCATTGGTCTGCTTGATAATCTTCCCCTTGACAACGGTTTTCGGCAATACGATGCCTTCGTCATCGTCCTGAAGACCCGTGAAGATCTCATAGGGATAACCGTCAAGCAGTCCCACGAAGGCCACCCACTTCTCCTTATTGTTCTGGAAACGGACAACATCGCACTCCAACTCCTTGGGACGGGTCTCGGTAACAACCGGAGCCTCGCATGAAGAATTGAATTTCGTCTCCATATTGTTGTCCTTCACCTGTTCCTTTTCGGCAGTTTTCTTTTCTTTCTTCGACACGGAGACCATCACGCCCGACCTACTGCCGTCGCGATAGATAGTGCATCCCTTGCAGCCACTCCGCCACGCTTCTACATAAAGCTTGTTGACCAACGCCTCATCGACATCATTCGGCAGGTTTACGGTTACGGAAATGCTGTGGTCCACCCACTTTTGGATGGCTCCCTGCATGCGCACTTTCATCAACCAGTCTACATCATTGGCCGTGGCCTTGTAATAGGGCGACTTGGCCACGAGTTCGTCGATCTCCTCCTGAGTGTATCGCTTCGTGGCGTCATAGCCGTTTATCCTCATCCACTCCAAGAACTTCCTATGGTAAACGATATACTCCTCGAAGCTGTCGCCCACCTCGTCTACATAGTCCACATGCACATCGGTGTCGTTCGGGTTCACCTTGCGGCGACGCTTATAGACCGGCATGAACACCGGCTCTATGCCCGAGGTGGTCTGTGTCATGAGGGAAGTGGTGCCCGTGGGAGCTATCGTCAGGCAGGCTATATTCCTGCGGCCATACTTCCGCATGTCCGCATACAGGTCGGGATCGGCTTCCTTGATGCGCAGGACGAACGGATTCCCGGCCTCGCGCTTAGCGTCGTAGATGGCAAAGGCACCCCGCTCCTGCGCCATTGTTACCGAAGAGCGGTAGGCATTCAAGGCCAGCTCCCTGTGAACGGATACGGAGAAGTCGGTGGCTTTCTGCGTTCCATAGCGCAATCCCATGGCTGCTATCATGTCGCCCTCGGCCGTAATACCCACACCCGTGCGGCGACCCTTGCCGCTCTTTTCCTTGATTTTCTCCCACAGATGATACTCGGTCTGCTTCACCTCCTCGTTCTGTGGATCGACCTTTATCTTCTCCATGATAAGCTCTATCTTCTCCATCTCAAGGTCGACGATGTCATCCATGATTCTCTGGGCAAGCTGAACATGCTTCTTGAACTTGTCGAAGTCGAAGTAAGCGTCCTTGGTGAACGGGTTTACGACATAGCTATACAGGTTCAGGCTTATCAGTCGGCAGCTGTCGTAGGGGCAGAGGGGAATCTCGCCACAGGGGTTCGTGCTGACGGTGCGGAAGCCCAGGTCGGCATAGCAGTCGGGTATGCTCTCCCGGATGATGGTGTCCCAGAAGAGCACGCCCGGCTCGGCACTCTTCCAAGCATTGTGGACAATCTTCTCCCAAAGGTTCTTGGCCGAGATTTCCTGCCGTATCTCGGGATTCTCCGCGTCAACGGGAAACTGCTGGGTATAAGGCATTCCCTCGGTGGCAGCCTTCATAAACTCGTCGTCGATCTTCACGCTCACATTGGCTCCCGTAACCTTTCCCTCGGTCATCTTTGCGTCGATGAACGCCTCGCTGTCAGGATGCTTGATGCCGACAGAGAGCATCAGGGCACCGCGACGCCCGTCCTGAGCCACCTCGCGGGTAGAATTGCTGTAGCGTTCCATGAAGGGAACCAGCCCCGTTGAAGTAAGCGCCGAGTTGTTCACCGGGCTTCCGGCCGGCCGGATATGGGTCAGGTCGTGGCCCACACCGCCTCGCCGCTTCATCAGCTGCACCTGCTCCTCGTCAATCTTCATGATGGCACCGTAGGAATCGGCATCCCCGTCGAGCCCTATCACAAAGCAATTGCTTAGCGAGGCGACCTGAAAGTTGTTGCCGATGCCGGTCATCGGGCTTCCGGCAGGTATGACATAGCGGAAGTGGTCGATCAAGTCGAAGACCTCCCGGGCACTCAACGGGTTCTCATACTTCCGCTCGATGCGGGCAATCTCGTTTGCGATACGCCAATGCATATCCTCCGGCGACTTCTCATAGATATTGCCGAAACTGTCTTTCATGGCATACTTGTTCGCCCAGACTCTGGCAGCCAGCTCATCGCCGGCAAAATACTCCAAAGAGGCCTGATAGGCTTCCTCGAAAGAATAGGTTTTTAAATTTTCCATCGTTGCTCATTGGCAATGGGTGAAAACCCGCAGAATCCTCAGATGAGAAAGGATTGTCGGAAGGTCCCGGGAATGTCGACAGCCGTTGAAAAGACCTGACAATCCAGACAATAACGC
>CAUULA010000025.1:0-25242 GCA_963545855.1 uncultured Prevotella sp. | reverse complement strand
TACACTCGACTAGTCGTCGGCAGCGTCAGATGTGTATAAGAGACAGCCCATATGTATACCTAAGAATGGGGATACCGTCTTATGAATCGGTTTTGCAAGGCCATGAATTTGTAATATAAAATAGAAATTAATTCTAACAATTAAATAATTAAAAATCAATCATCTATGTGGTTATTAAATTCACCTATTGGTAGGAAAGTGGTAATGTCAGTAACTGGCATCTGCCTCATTCTCTTCCTGACATTCCACTGTTGCATGAATGTTGTGGCGTTTTTCTCGGGAGATGCTTACAATGTGATTTGCAAGTTTCTGGGTTCAAACTGGTATGCAGTGGCGGGCACTCTCGGTCTTGCTTTCCTGGCCGTGTGCCATATTGTATATGCGTTCATTTTGACAGCCCAGAATCGCCGTGCTCGTGGTAGTTCCCGGTATGAGGTTACGGCTACTTATGAGAAAGTGAGTTGGGCCTCGCAGAACATGTTGGTGCTTGGACTGATTATTCTGATTGGCCTTGTCTTGCACCTCTACAATTTCTGGGGGCATATGATGTTTGCAGAGCTTGCGGAAGTTCAGGTTGCTCACGACCCGTCTGATGGCTTTGCCTGGATTCAGGACACATTCTCCAATCCCGTATTCTCTGTCCTCTATCTCCTTTGGATTGTAGCTATCTGGTTCCATCTTTCACATGGTTTCTGGAGTGCCATACAGACATTGGGTGTCAACGGAAAGGTTTGGTTCAAGCGTTGGCAGGTTATCGGAGTTGCCTATGTATCACTTCTGATGGGTGTTTTTGCTATCCTCATACTCGCATTCTGGCTGGGCTTTGCACCAAGCATGTGCTGTGCTTAATTCGTAATTCAATTCATAATTTACAATTCAGAACATTATGTCAAAAATAGATTCTAAGATTCCTGAAGGCCCGGTGGCCGAGAAATGGACCAACTATAAAGCTCACCAGCGTCTGGTGAACCCGAAGAACAAGCTGAAGCTCGATGTCATCGTCGTGGGTACAGGCCTTGCTGGTGCGAGTGCTGCTTCCACGCTTGGCGAGATGGGTTTCAATGTCCTTAACTTCTGCATTCAGGATTCTCCCCGTCGTGCTCACTCTATTGCGGCGCAGGGTGGTATCAATGCAGCCAAGAACTACCAGAACGACGGCGACTCCATTTATCGTTTGTTCTATGATACGGTGAAAGGCGGCGACTATCGTGCTCGTGAGGCTAATGTATATCGTCTTGCCGAAGTGAGTAATAATATCATCGACCAGTGTGTTGCCCAGGGAGTTCCTTTCGCTCGCGAGTATGGTGGAATGCTGGCCAACCGCTCTTTCGGCGGTGCGCAGGTTTCCCGCACATTCTATGCCAAGGGGCAGACGGGCCAGCAGCTTCTGCTCGGAGCCTATTCTTCGCTGATGTGTCAGGTGCATGCCGGCAAGGTGAAGCTCTATACCCGCTATGAGATGGAAGATGTGGTGATCGTTGAAGGCCGTGCCCGCGGCATCATAGCCAAGAATCTCGCTACCGGCGAGCTCGAGCGTTTCTCTGCCAATGCGGTGGTTCTCGCTACCGGTGGTTATGGCAACGCCTATTTCCTTTCCACCAATGCCATGGGGTGTAACTGCACGGCTGCCATTCAGGCCTATCGCAAGGGTGCCTACTTCGCAAATCCCTGCTATGTGCAGATTCACCCGACCTGCATTCCCGTTCATGGCGACAAGCAGTCTAAGTTGACTTTGATGTCAGAGTCGCTTCGCAATGACGGTCGTATCTGGGTTCCCAAGAAGCTTGAGGACGCCAGGAAACTTCAGGCCGGAACACTCCAGGGATGGGAGATTCCCGAGGAAGACCGCGATTATTATCTGGAGCGTCGCTATCCGGCCTTCGGAAATCTTGTTCCCCGTGATGTGGCTTCTCGTGCTGCCAAGGAGCGTTGCGACAAGGGCTTTGGTGTCAACAACACCGGTCTTGCCGTATTCCTCGACTTCTCCGAGTCTATCAATCGCCTCGGTCTTGATGAAATCATGCAGCGTTATGGCAACCTTTTCGAAATGTATGAGGAGATTACGGATGTGTTCCCGGGCGATCTTGCCAACGAGATTAACGGCGTGAAGTATTATAAGCCCATGATGATTTTCCCCGCCATCCACTATACGATGGGCGGTATCTGGGTTGACTATGAGCTGATGACTTCCATCACCGGTCTCTTCGCCATCGGCGAATGTAACTTCTCCGACCATGGTGCCAACCGTTTGGGAGCCTCTGCGCTCATGCAGGGGCTGGCCGACGGTTACTTCGTGCTGCCCTATACCATTCAGAATTACCTGGCCGACCAGGCAGTCTGGCCGAAAATTCCTGTCGATGCTCCCGAGTTTGAGGAGACAGAGAAAGGTGTACAGGCAGAAATTGATCGTCTGATGGGCATTCAAGGTAAGCGCTCCGTAGACTCCATCCACAAGGAGCTGGGCCATATCATGTGGGAGCATGTGGGCATGGGGCGTACCAAGGAAGGCCTTGAGGAAGGCTTGAAGCTCATTGCCAAGTTGCGCAAGGAGTTCGATGCCAATCTCTTCGTGCCGGGCAAGAAGGAAGGGCTGAATATAGAGCTCGATAAGGCCATCCATCTGCGTGATTTCCTGCTGATGGGCGAGTTGGTCGCTTACGATGCCCTCTCTCGCAACGAGAGCTGCGGCGGACACTTCCGCGAGGAGCACCAGACTCCCGAGGGCGAGGCTGCCCGCGACGACGAGAACTACTTCTATGTAGGTTGCTGGAAGTATCAGGGCGATGATGTTACCGCTCCCGAGCTCATCAAGGAACCTCTCGAGTATGAGGCAATCAAGGTACAAACACGAAATTATAAGAATTAAACGACTATGGCAAAGAATATTAGTTTCACAATCAAATATTGGCGTCAGAACGGACCGAAGGACAAAGGCCACTTTGACACACACGAAATGAAGGATATTCCAGACGACACATCCTTCCTCGAGATGCTCGATATCCTCAACGAGGAACTCATCGCTGCCGGCGAAGAGCCTTTCGTTTTCGACCACGACTGCCGTGAGGGCATCTGCGGCATGTGCTCCCTCTACATCAATGGCACTCCCCATGGCAAGACAGAGCGGGGTGCCACGACCTGCCAGCTCTACATGCGCCGCTTCAGCGACGGCGACACCATCACCGTGGAGCCTTGGCGTTCGGCCGCGTTCCCGGTCATCAAGGACTGCATGGTCGACCGATCGGCGTTCGACAAGATAATTGCTGCCGGCGGCTACAACACCATCCGTACGGGGCAGGCACAGGATGCCAATGCCATTCTCATTCCCAAGGAGAATGCCGATGAGGCCATGGACTGTGCCACCTGCATCGGCTGTGGAGCTTGTGTGGCGGCGTGCAAGAACGGCTCGGCCATGCTCTTCCTGAGCTCTAAGGTAAGCCAGCTCGCCCTGTTGCCGCAGGGCCGCCCGGAAGCGGCCAAGCGTGCCAAGGCCATGATCGACAAGATGGAGGAGCTGGGCTTTGGAAACTGCACCAACACTCGTGCCTGCGAGGCCGTTTGTCCTAAGAGCGAGTCCATCGCCAACATTGCCCGCCTGAACCGTGAGTATTTGAAAGCGAAGCTCGCCGACTAACGGCCAGCCTTCCACGGCTAATGTCTTGAAATCCCGCGACCACTTTCCCGTGTGGAGAGTGGCTGGCGGGATTTCCCGTTTGGCCGGTCGCAGGCAAGGAGCCTTGCCCCTGTGGCAGAAGTCGGAAGTTGTCAGTATGTATAAAGGTAAGTAATTGAAAACAGGATGAAGATACACGGTCTGAATCTATTTCTGGGTCTCTCGCTGGTTCTTTTTCTGTCGGCATGTGCCCGGAAGGAGCCTGGCAAGTCGGTTTCCGCAGCCCCAGAATCTGCGCATGGCAGACAAGTGGCAAAGCGTGTCGCGTCCGCCCCGCTGCCCGAGACAGTAAGCGATACCGTGGAGGCCGGGTTTCCACACGAAGTGGCATTGGTTCACCGCGCCATTGCCACCGCCGATGCGGCTCTTCTTTCCAAGCATGTGCGTTACCCATTGCGCATGCCTTATCCACTGAAAGACATTACCGGAGGGCGTGCTATGCGCCGTGATTTCCACCTCCTGTTCGATTCCGCCCTTATTAAGAAAGTCAGGCAGTCGCGCCTTTCTGCCTGGGAGGAGGTGGGCTGGCGAGGCCGGATGTTCGATCGTGGCATCCTCTGGGCTGACGAGGACGGCCTTACGGCTGTAAACCACTTGTCGGCAGAGGGCGAGAAGGTCTTTTCCGAGGCCGTGCGCAGAGACCTCTCATCGCTTCATCCGTCGCTCCAAGGGCAGAAGTGGACGCCTTTCCGCTGTCTGCGCACGGTGGGTGAGGGGAGCGTCTACCGCGTGGATGAGCGATACAATGACGGCAATGAGGAATTCCGCCTTTGCGTTTATCCTAAGAAAAGTGCTGCCAATGCCCTCCCCATAAAGATTCTGATGGGGAGAATGGAGGTAGAGGGCACCATGAGGCTGAAATCCTTTGAGTTTACCAATGGGCAGGATACCGTCAGCTTCAGCGACTCTCCCATTGACGGAGGGTATACCATTACTCTCAAGACGGACGGCACGGAGACCAGTCGCCGTTTCAAGTTCTGCTATTGGCAGGATGTCATGCTGTAGTCGGTTGCATCCATTTTGGTGTGATTATGAATTTTTATTACAAATACTCTTGCGTCCAATGCATAAATATTCATTTCCCTTCTGGCGAGGCAGTGCTTTGCGGAGTGGAAAATACAGGCCGCAGGAGTTTTAGTCGATTGTAACCCGTTTTAGGCAGATATTTATATTTTGTTAACACCTAAGAGTTCTGTTTTCAGGATAGAATATGCAGATTCGTCGGACAGAAAGCGGTCTTTTGCCTGGCTTTTAGCCGTCTTTTAGTTTGCAAAAGGCCGTTAGAAGGAGTGTAAAAGGCGGCCTTCTGCAAATTGGAGGCCGGTTTTTTGCATATTATGCAATGGTGTCGGAAAACGGTATAATCTGTAAATTGCGAAAAAATATAACACCTTCCTGTGCTTCAAGGTCTGCTGCCTTGAACTGCGAATGCTGTGAACGGCATGCGTTCCTTTTATTTTATTCGGGAAATCATGCCGCAATCAATCTTTTTTCTTATCTTTGCAGGGAATTAATAATGAAGATCATGAAACGAACATTCCTCACTTTTCTATTGCCTCTGATTGCCGTCCATACACTTTGCGCACAGCAGGTGATTGCCCATCGCGGCTATTGGAAGCATGAGGGGGCCGCCCAGAACTCGCGCGCCTCTCTGCAGTATGCTCTCGACTTGAATATCTACGGTTCTGAAACCGATGTATGGCTGACGGCCGACGGACATATCATGGTGAACCATGATGCGGCTTTCAATGGGGTGGAGATTGAGAAGGCGAGCTATGGACAGTGTAAGAATCTCACCCTGAAGAATGGAGAGAAGATGCCCGAGCTGAAAGATTTCCTGCAGATGATGCGTGAATATCAGGGTCCGACGAAGCTCATCATTGAGATCAAGAAGCATTCCACCCCCGAGCGCAACCGTGAGGCTGCCCGTCAGACGGTGGCTGAGGTAAGGCGGTATGGGGTAGAGGCCAAGGTGGAATATATCTCCTTTGACCTGGATGCGTGTGTGGCCGTCGTCCGCTCCGATTCTCGGGCCAAGGTGGCTTATCTGGGCTGGGAATATACGCCGTGCCGTCTTTTCTCGGAGGGGTGTACGGGTATAGACTTCGAGAAGAATGTCTTTCGCCGTCCGGCCACGCGGCACTGGCTTGCGGAGGCCAAACGGCTGGGCATGACCGTGAATGTCTGGACTGTCAACAAGCCCGCTGCCATGGAGGAAATGCGCAAGTTGGGCGTTGACTATATCACCACCGACGAGCCGATTGCCTGTATGCTCATGCTGAAGGCGGCCGGTGCACCCCCTGCGTCTGCCGACTGATGCAGCTCGACGAGGCTACGCTCGAATTCATCAGGCAGCATCGCATGGAAGATGTGTGCCGCCTGGCTTTCCTCGGAGACAAGTTTCCCGAGATGGATTTTCGAGTGGCCCTCGACCAGATAAGGGGCTGGCAGCAGGCCTGCCGGAAACTCCCTTCCCTGGCACGGAATGACGATGTCTACTATCCTCCCCATCTCTCTATGGAGCAGTGCAGCTCCGAGGCTACGGCTGTCTATAAGGCGCAGCTGGCCCGTCGGCTGGTTCCCGAATTGCGTAACATGGCAGATCTCACCGGAGGATTCGGTGTCGACTGTTATTATATAGGCCGACAATTCAGGACGGTGGATTATGTCGAGCGGCAGCCTGACCTGTGCGAGATAGCCCGACACAACTTTGCGGTTCTTGGAGAGGGAGGTTTCAGGGTGTACTGTCAGGATGGAGTGGATTATCTGAAGCAGATGCGGCCCGTCGACCTTATTTATATAGACCCGGCCCGGAGAGATGGGCACGGGGGTAAGACCTATGCTATCAAGGACTGCATGCCCGATGTGTCGGGGCTGAAAGATTTGTTGGTGGAGAAAGCCCGGTATGTGATGGTCAAGCTCTCGCCGATGTTCGATTGGCATGAAGCTGTAAAGGAACTTCAGTATGTAAGTGAGATTCATGTTCTGTCGGTCTCTAATGAATGCAAGGAACTGCTTCTCGTGCTATCCCGTGAGCGAGCCGGGATTCTGACGCTTACCTGTGTGAATGATGGCTCAAGATTCCGTTGCGGGGCAGAGCCTGTGCCGGTTGCTTATTTTGAAGGTGATTTAAGAGAGGGAATGTATCTCTGCGAGCCCAATGCGTCCATACAAAAAGCAGGTTGCTTCGGTGCTCTCTCCGAGGCCGAGGGATTGAAGATGCTGGCCCGCGACTCTCATCTCTTCGTGTCGAACGATGAAATCAGCGATTCCATCGGACGCGTGTTCCGGATATCGGCGATTTCATCGCTCAACAAAAAGGCCGTTCGGCAACATCTGAAAGCTGTCTCTAAAGCCAACATAACCGTAAGAAATTTTCCTATGACTGCGGCCGCGTTGCGTCGGCGACTTGGAGTTGGGGATGGCGGCGACATCTTCCTTTTCGGGACAACGCTGCAAGACGGCAGCCACACCTTAATTATATGCAAAAAAGCACACTAAATTTGGAAGTCTCCGTTTTTCTTCGTATTTTTGCGTGCTTTATGGAGGTAACGAGAAGGCTTCGGCTATCAAGCTACTTGAAAGAAATGCCTCTTCACTAAAAGACTAAGACAATGTCATCAATCGAGATCAAGAAGATAGAGACAAAGAAAGACCTGGCCACTTTCATTGATTTCCATTACGATTTGTATAAGGGTGATCAATATGATACGCCGGCCTTGTTCAGCGACGATTTCAATACCCTTAGCAAGGATTACAATGCGGCTTTCGACTTCTGCGAGGCCGAGTATTATCTGGCTTACAGAGATGGCAGGCTGGTGGGGCGTGTGGCCGCTATCATCAACTATAAGGCCAATGAGCACTGGAACCGTAAGGATGTGCGTTTCGGCTGGATAGATTTCATCGACGACCGCGAGGTGTCAAAGGCTCTGTTGAGTGCGGTGGAAGACTATGGGCGTTCAAAAGGAATGACGGACATAGTGGGTCCCTTAGGTTTTACGGATATGGATCCGGAGGGCATGCTCACGGAAGGATTCGACCAATTGGGCACGATGGCCACTATCTACAACTACCCGTATTATCCCGAGCACATAGAGGCTCTCGATGGATTTACGGTCGACAATACCTATGTGGAATACAAGCTTATCGTGCCGAAAAGCGTTCCGGAGAAGTATGCCAAGATAGCCGAGATGATCCAGAACCGTTACAACCTGCGCATCAAGAAACTCAGGAAGAGTGAGGTGTATGGCGAGGATGGTTACGGAAAGAAGATTTTCAGCCTCATCAATCTGACTTACAAGGACCTTTATGGATATTCCGAGCTTACGGACAGGCAGATAGACCAGTATGTCGACATGTATCTGGCCTTTGCCGACCTCGACTTTATCACGCTTGTCGAGGATGCGAGTGCCGACAATAAGCTCGTAGGAGTGGGGATTACGATGCCCTCTCTTTCCCACGCCTTGCAGAAATGCCGCAAGGGGCGCCTGTTTCCGTTCGGCTGGTGGCATCTCGTCAGAGCCATTAAATTCCACAAGACCAATATCGTAGACTGTCTCCTGATTGGAGTCGACCCTGAGTACCGGGCCAAGGGAGCCAATGCGCTTCTCTTCAGCGACCTCATTCCCCGTTATATCCACTATGGCATTGAGTGGGGAGAGACGCAGGTCGAGATGGAGACCAACGAGAATGTGAAGAACATGTGGGGCGCTTTGGAGACCCGGCTCCATAAGCGCAGGAAGTGCTATAAGAAGTCGCTATAGCCTTTGGTGCCCACGGCAAGTGTTTAACCAAGAAGATAACAGAATATGAGATATGCCTGAAGTTTTAGATAGTCAAGAAGTCAAGAGTCCTGTCGGAGGACAGGAGCCGGCGGAAGCGGTTGCCTATACCGACGACAACATCCGTCATCTCTCGGACATGGAGCATGTGCGCACCCGGCCGGGTATGTACATCGGTCGCCTCGGCGACGGCAGTCTGCCGGAAGACGGCATCTATGTGCTCCTCAAGGAGGTCATCGACAATTCCATCGACGAGTTCAAGATGAATTCCGGCGACCGCATCGAGGTCGACATCATCGACAACCTCCGTGTCTGCGTCCGCGACTATGGGCGTGGCATTCCGCAGGGTAAGCTCGTCGAGGCCGTGAGCGTGTTGAACACCGGAGGCAAGTATGACTCCAAGGCTTTCAAGAAGAGCGTAGGGCTGAATGGCGTCGGCGTGAAGGCCGTGAACGCCCTGAGTTCCCGTTTCGAGGTGAAGTCTTTTCGCGAGGGAAAGGTTCGCGGGCTTGTTTTTGAGCGAGGTATCAAGAAGGGAGACACCACTTCCAAGTCTGCCGATGAGAACGGTACATACATTTTCTTCGAGCCGGACGGTGCGCTTTTCAAGAACTATGAGTTCCACGATGATATCGTGGAGACCATGCTCCGCAACTATACTTACCTCAACTCTGGCCTCACCATCATGTATAACGGCCGTCGCATCCGCAGCCGTAACGGACTGGAAGACCTGCTCACCGACAACATGACGGTGGACGGCCTCTATCCGATTATCCACATGAAGGGAGAGGACATCGAGATAGCCTTTACCCATACCAACCAGTATGGAGAGGAATACCACTCCTTCGTGAATGGTCAGCACACTACACAGGGCGGTACTCATCAGAGCGCTTTTAAGGAACATATTGCCCGAACCATCAAGGAATTCTTTAACAAGAACTACGAATACACCGACATCCGGAATGGAATCGTGGCGGCCATTGCCGTGAATGTGGAGGAGCCTGTCTTCGAAAGCCAGACCAAGATCAAGCTGGGCTCCACCCAGATGGCTCCGGGCGGCGACTCCATCAACAAGTATGTGGGCGACTTCATCAAGAAGGAGGTGGACAACTATCTGCATATCAACAGCGACATAGCCGAGATCATAGAGAACAAAATCAAGGAGAGTGAGCACGAGCGCAAGGCGATGGCGGGCGTTACGAAGCTTGCCCGTGAGCGGGCCAAGAAGGCCAATCTGCACAATCGCAAACTACGCGACTGCCGTATTCACTACTGCGATTCGAAGAACGATCGCAAGGAGGAATCTTCCATCTTCATCACCGAGGGAGACTCGGCGAGCGGAAGCATTACCAAGAGCCGCGATGTGAACACGCAGGCCGTGTTCTCACTTCGCGGAAAGCCCCTCAACAGTTTCGGTCTGACCAAGAAGGTGGTCTACGAGAACGAGGAGTTCAATCTCCTTCAGGCGGCTCTCGACATAGAGGATGGACTCGACAACCTGCGTTATAATAAGGTGATCGTGGCCACCGATGCCGATGTCGACGGCATGCACATCCGTCTGCTCACCATCACCTTCTTCCTCCAGTTCTTCCCGGAGCTCATTAAAAAAGGACATGTCTATGTGCTCCAGACACCGCTTTTCCGTGTCCGCAACCGTCGCACGAAGATCAAGGACAAGCGCGTGATAGCAGAGGCCGACGGCCGTTTAGGCAAACATGAGAGGAAGACCGACTTCATCACCCGCTATTGCTACAGTGAGGAGGAGCGGCAGGATGCCATCCGCGACCTTGCTCCCGAACCTGAAATCACCCGATTCAAGGGACTGGGGGAGATTAGTCCGGAGGAATTTGCCCATTTCATCGGCCCCGACATGCGTCTCGAGCAGGTAACGCTGCACAAGAACGATCAGGTGGCAAAGCTGTTGGAATACTACATGGGCAAGAATACAATGGAGCGGCAGAACTTTATCATTGATAACCTCGTCATCGAGGAAGACATCCCGGAGGAAGACAGCAGACCTCTGGAATGACAAGGATTTATGGTGTAATAATACGATCGAGAATGAGAGAAACAAATAGCCGGGGGCTGAAAAGGGCCATATTCTTTCTGCCTTTTAGCCTCTTCACCCTTTTGCCTTTGAATGCCCAGATGCGCCTGGACTTCAATTCCAACAGTCCAATCCACAAGTTGCAGATAGCGGAGATGGCCGTGAACAACCTCTATGTTGACTCCGTCGACGAGAACAAGCTCGTGGAGGATGCCATCCGGGGAATGCTCGAGAAGCTCGATCCCCACTCCTCTTATTCCACCGAGAAGGAGACCAAGGAAATGACGGAGTCCCTGAACGGCTCCTTCGACGGCATCGGCGTTCAGTTCAATCTCGTGGAGGATACGCTGCTCGTCATTCAACCCGTCTTGAAAGGCCCTTCCGAGAAGGTCGGCATCATGGCCGGCGATCGTATCATCACGGTCGACGACACGCTGATTGCAGGCGTCAAGATGAGCAAGGAGGAAATCATGAGGCGGCTCCGCGGCCCCAAGGGGACACGGGTGAAGCTGGGCGTGGTGCGCCGCGGCATCGGCGAGAGGCTTATTTTCCAGGTCGTGCGAGACAAGATTCCCGTAAAGACCGTTGATGGCTATTATATGATTCGGCCGCAGGTGGGCTACATCCGCATCGGCAGTTTCGGGCTTACCACCTACGATGAGTTCATGGAGGCGGTGAAGGCTTTGAAGAGGGAGGGCATGCAAGATCTCATCCTCGACCTTCAGGAGAATGGAGGCGGCTATCTCCAGGCTGCCGTACAGGTGGCCAACGAGTTTCTCCACAAGGGCGACCTGATCGTCTATACGCAGGGACGCTCCGTGCCGAAGCAGGAATCCCGGGCTCAGGGCAACGGTCATTTGCTCCAGGGCAAGGTGATGGTGTTGATCAATGAATTCAGCGCTTCGGCTGCCGAAATCGTAACGGGAGCCATTCAAGATCAAGACCGCGGGCAGGTCGTAGGCCGCCGCTCGTTCGGCAAGGGACTCGTGCAGCGCCCCATTGAGTTTAAGGATGGTTCGATGATGCGTCTCACCGTAGCCCACTATTTCACGCCTTCCGGCCGCTGCATCCAGAAGCCTTATGTGAAGGGCGACATGAAAGACTACGCCCTTGAACTGGATCAACGCTATAAGCATGGCGAGTTGTACAGTGCCGACAGCATTCATTTTGCCGACAGCCTGAGGTATTATACCCTGCGCCGCCACCGTGCCGTGTATGGCGGAGGTGGCATCATGCCCGACTTCTTCGTGCCGCTTGACACCGCGCAGTTTACCCCCCTTCACCGTCAATTGGTGGCCAAGGGCATCGTGCTCAACGCCAACCTCAAGTATGTGGACAAGCACCGCCGCTCGCTGCGGGCACAAACCCCGGTCTTTGCGGACTTCAAGACGAGGTTTGAAGTTCCTCAAAGCCTCGTCGACGAGGTGCTGCGTGAGGGCGAGAAGCAAGGGGTCAGACCGAAAGACAAAGCCGAACTGCAGCGCACGCTGCCCTATCTACGGCTGCAACTGAAGGCTTTGATAGCCCGCGACCTGTGGGATATGTCGGAATATTTCTCCATCATGAACGAGGAAAACCGCATCGTTCAGAAGGCCGTGCAGTTAATCCGATAGGGCAGGCGAACAGCCAGCCTTGCGGATTTCAATGACAGAGACTTTTTCGATAACAACTTTTTCGGAATAAGAATACCTTTCCCTGATTCTGCCATGGCGGCTTTTGTCCGGATGGAATACTGTTTTTAAGGAAGGCGGAGACCGCTCAAAGCCAAGATACAGACCCGCCTCCTTGCTTCCCTTTGGTTTTTATTTAGGGAAATCCTTTTTGTTTCTGTCGTTTTTTATTATCTTTGCATCGTCTGTAAAGACAGAAGAGCCTAACGATTATAAACTTAAACAAATCAATAGATATGGAACAAACACGGAGCGGTAGCAAGGCCTACCTGTTTTCCATCGTGCTGGTCGCCGTACTCGGAGGCTTGCTTTTCGGCTATGACACAGCCGTCATCTCGGGTGCGGAGAAGGGTCTCCAGGCTTTCTTCTTGGGATCTGATGACTTCCGGTATTCAGAGTTCATCCATGGTTTCACATCTTCGAGTGCTCTCATCGGCTGTATCATTGGGAGTGCCCTGTCGGGTCTGTTCGCCGGAAAGTTCGGTCGCAAGCGCTCGCTGGTATTCGCCGGTCTGTGTTTCTTCTTCTCCGCATGGGGTTCCATGATGCCGGAAAGCTATGTGTTGCCTGAGGGCGAGGCCAGCTTCCGGTTGCTTTTGGTGTTCAATCTGTATCGTATTCTCGGAGGTATCGGCGTCGGTATGGCGTCGGCCATCTGCCCGATGTATATCGGCGAGGTGGCTCCCTCGAACATCCGCGGCATGCTCGTGAGCTGGAACCAGTTTGCCATTATTGGAGGTCAGCTCATTGTCTATTTCGTCAACTTTCTCATTCTGGGCGAACACACCAATCCCGTCATTGAGTCGATAGGGCAGGGTGTGGCGCAGGTGATGCCGGGCAGCGACCCCTGGACCATCTCTACGGGGTGGCGCTATATGTTCGGAAGCGAGATGGTGCCCGCGGGATTGTTTGCCATTCTCATCTGTTTCGTGCCCGAGACGCCTCGCTACCTTGTGATGAGCGGGCGCGATGAGAAAGCGTTCGGCATCCTCTCCCGCATCAACGGGACGGTCGTGGCACGAGAAATCCTCGCCGAAATCAAGGAAACCATCAGCGTGAAGACGGAGAGGCTGTTCTCCTATGGATTCATGTGCATCTTCATCGGCATCATGCTGAGCGTCTTCCAACAGGCCATCGGCATCAATGCCGTGCTCTATTATGCTCCCCGCATCTTCGGCGACATGGGCATGGACAACCCGATGATGCAGACGGTGATCATGGGCGTCATCAACCTCACCTTTACGCTCTTTGCCATTTTCACGGTGGAGAAGCTGGGCCGTAAGCCGCTGCTTATCTGCGGTTCCATCGGCATGGCTGTCGGTGCTTTCGGCGTAGCGATCACTTTCGGCAACCCGGCCCTGTCGATGGTGTGCATGATTTCCATCATGGTCTACAGCGCGAGCTTTATGTTCTCGTGGGGACCCATCACCTGGGTGCTCATAGCCGAGATATTCCCGAACACCATCCGGGGCGCCGCCGTAGCCATTGCCGTGGCTTTCCAGTGGATTTTCAACTTCATCGTGAGCTCTACCTTTGTGCCGATGTTCAACATGCACCTCACTCCGGGCGATGATTTCGGCCATTGGTTCACCTACGGCCTGTATGGCTGCATCTGCGTCGTGGCCGCCCTCTTCGTATGGAAGCTTGTTCCGGAGACGAAGGGCAAGACACTGGAAGACATGAGCCGGATGTGGAGAAAATAATCTCCTATCCGCAAAACAAGCAGAGCGGAAAGGGAAAATAGGATCTTTCCGCTTCGCCCGCCTTGCAGTATGAGGTGCCTGCATACCACTTCTATTGCGCTCATTGTCAAGCAACCGCATGAAAAACCGCCGGCTCGTCAGGCAAAGCGTACATCGGGCTATATCGGAACGACAGCCCTTCTGCTGTCAGGTCGGCTCACGCAGGATTCAAAAAATATAGTTCTATGTGGTCCCCTGCCAGAAGGCAGGAGACTGTTTATTTCAGGCGCAGGAACTTGGCTGCTGCCGCATCATTGACTTTGTTGGCTTTGAGAATCTTGGGCAGGTTGCGATAGTTGGCCTTGAAGGCATTCACCAACTCGTTGAAGCGATCAGGGAAGTACTGTAATGCCTCGCCGAGCGATCCCATGGTGCCCAACTCCTCGTTGAGGACAATGTGCGCTTGGTTGTATTTCAGCGCCACGATACCCTTGCGCACATGCCTCATCTGGCCCTGCAGACCATCGCTTACATCGACAGCATCCTTGGGATAAGTAACGACGACGGTCTTCTCTACGGCACAATCGGTTTGCGGCACATCAATGATGAGTGCCAGATTCTCGCCGTCATACTCGTATTTGCCTTCCGTCCCGTCCACAGTAACCTTCTCGGGGACGGCCGAGGCCACCACTTTCACTTTGAACCGTCGCTGTGTCGGCATATCCTTGTAGCTGCCTTTGCGGGCATCTATCTTCACGGTCAGCGTATTGCTGGATCGCTCCGAGGAGAGCTTTGTGGTGGCATAGTTGTCCTCGTAATCTTTGTCGTTGCCGTTGTCCTCATACATGCGGAACTCGCCCCGCTGTCCCGGAAACACGCTTACGGTGATGGAGTTGTCGTTGCGACGCAGGTTCTTCACCTCCCCATACTCGGGTATCACGGAACCGGCCTTGACATAAACCGGCATCTCGTCTAACTGAAAGGTGCGGGTAACGGTCTGCCCCCCCTTGAGGAGGGTGCCCGTAGAGGTTTCGAACCAGTCGTTTCCTGCCGGGAGCCATATCTGTTTCTCCGAGAGGCCATCCTTGGCGGGAGCCGTAATGGGATAGACCAGCATCTGGTCGCCGAACATGTACTCGTCCTTATTGTCGTAGGCCTCCTCGCTTTCAGGGTAGTCGTAGTACATTGGGCGGCAGAGCGAGAGCCCCTCGTCGTGGGTCTTGCGAGCCATGGTATATATATAAGGTGCTATGCGATAGCGTTGCAGCACGATATTGCGTAGCATCTCGAAGTGCTCATGGTCAAAAGACCAAGGCTCTTTCTTGAGTGCGGCCTGCTTGGTAGAGTGCGTGCGCAGGATGGGACTGAAGGCACCGAACTGCATCCAGCGTACATGGAGCTCGGGGTCTATGCCCGGTGCGTCCTGATGGCCGCCGATATCGTGGCTCCAGAAACCATAGAGCACATTGGAGGCGGTGGAGTTGAAATAAGGCTGGAAGTCGAGAGATTTCCAGGTGATATGTGAGTCTCCGGAGAAGCCTATCTGATAGCGATGGTTGCCCAGTCCGCCCCAACGGTGATAGAGCATGGGACGCGTGTCTCGGTTACGCTCCATATCGGTAAATACGGTATAGTTGATCCACCATGTATTGCTGAGTTTCGGGAAATCCTTGTCATTGTTCCACTGCTGCCAGTCGAGCCACCAGAAGTCTACGCCCATCTTTTCCATGGGGCGGAGCTGGGTGTTGAGCCATCCCGTCATAAACTGTTTACTGGATGCCTGCCATGGAATGTCTTGTTTGGTGGCAGGGTCTATGCCCATCCACCTGGCCATTTCCGGATAGTGTTCTTCGTAGGATTTGATGCCGTCGGCAGGGTGCAGGTTGAATGTAATCTGCAGGTCATTTTTCTTGAGCCATTTCAAGAACTTGGCTGGGTCTGGGAACAGGCGCCTGTTGAATGTGTAGCCGGTCCAGCCACCCTTGCCTTTCTCGGTGTAATGCCAATCCATGTCGATGACAAGCACATCGAGCGGAATCTGGTATTGATGGAATTTGCGCACGAGATCACGCAGTTCCGCATCGGAATATGACCAGTAGCGGCTCCACCAGTAGCCGAAAGCGTAGCGTGGGGGTAATGGCACCTTGCCAGAGAAGACGGTGAAGTCTTTCAGTGCTTTCTTATAATCATGCCCATAGGCCATGAAATACCAGTCCTGCGTGTTGCCTTCTTCGTGGCGCTTGGTTATCCATGGCCAGTCAGAATGGTCGTATATATAGCCCTCGGAATCATCGATGAAAGTCCATCCGTTGCGCGAGAGCAGCCCGTTCTCAATGGGCATCGTGCGCTTTTCTCCGGTTTGGTAGTCGCCGTCATAACCGTCGAGGGTGCGATAAGTGCCCAAGAGGTTCTTGTCGTCCTTCTGCCCCGGTCTCCAGTTGAAAGGCTTCTTGGCTTCCTTGACAGAGGTGATGGTGAGGTTGGAGGGCGTGAACTTTCCGCTACCTTTCAGGTATCGGACTACCATTTGGGCTGTTCTGATTTCCACCTGCCTGCCATGATTGTTGACCCTATAGTCCACACGGGGATAGTCTCGGTTGACAGCAATGAACGAGTAGTCGTCCATGAACTTTCCGTCGGGTACATACTCTAACCTTACAATGCCATCCGTAATCAGGGAGATACGGACTTGCGCATCCTGATAGGCAATGTTTTTTTGTGCGCTGGTATGCAGGGCGAACATCGCGCAGCACAACATGGACAGTAATCTGAATTGATTCTTCATTTGTTTAGATGATTGATAGTTGCTTCAAAATTACGGCAAAAGTTTCAATATAGCAAGATTTGCCGCTGATAATTTATAACTTTCTGCTTATTTTTCGTATAATCCGTAGTGCTTGCCTGACTTTGCACCTGCAAGTTGACTCTATGCGGGGATTAAAACAGAAACAGTCTTTGAAAAAATATTGGTCATTTGAGTAAGATATTCAAAAAGATTACCTATCTTTGCATAGGGTGCTACTATAGATAATTAAGTTTAATTAAAAATTAATGTTATGGCTACTACTATTATCTTAATTGAGCTGGCCTTAGTGCTTTTGTTTATCTTTATCGGCGCAAGAGTGGGCGGTATTGGGCTTGGTGTCTATGGTATGCTTGGCGTTTTTGTCCTTGTATATGGGTTCGGGCTGGCCCCAGGCAAAGCCCCAATCGATGTGATGATGATTATTCTGGCGGTGATAGTGGCCTCGGCGGCATTACAGGCATCCGGCGGTTTGGAATGGTTGGTAGGACAGGCAGCAAAGTTTCTGAAAAGGCATCCCGATCATATTACCTATTACGGCCCGCTTTGCACCTGGCTTTTTTGTCTTGTTGCGGGAACGGCTCACACCTGTTATTCCTTGCTTCCCATTATTTCAGAGATCGCACAGGCCAACAAGATTCGTCCGGAGCGCCCCGTGAGTCTTGCCACGGTATCAGCCTCACTTGGCATTACGGGTAGCCCTGTTTCTGCGGCTACGGCAGCCATTATTTCACAGGACTTGTTGGGTGGACAGGGTATAGAACTCGGTACGATTCTCATGGTATGTATTCCGGCCGGATTCATAGCAATTATGGTTTCGGCTTTCATCCAGAACCATTTAGGGAAAGAACTGGAAGACGATCCTGAATATCGCCGCCGTGTGGAGAAAGGCATGATCGATCCAGAGGAGGACCTGAAGAACCTTCAGGTGGCTGAGGATAATCCCGATCCGCATGCCAAGTATTCCGTATGGGCGTTTTTGTTCGGTGTTGCCGTAATCGTCCTTTTTGGCTTTGTTCCAAGTCTCCGCCCGGAAGGGGTTTCCATGTCGGAGACCATTGAAATGGTGATGATGAGCATTGCGATTCTCATCGTAGCGGTAGGCAGGGCGAAGCTTGCAGATGTTCCCAAGGGAAGCATCTTTAGTGCAGGCATCAATGCAGTTATAGCCATCTTTGGCATAGCATGGATGGGTTCTACATTCTATACCGGCAATGCCGAAGCCATCAATAATGCCCTCTCGGGGATGGTGGACGCTGTGCCGTTCCTCTTTGTAGTTGCTCTTTTTGCGATGAGCATCATGCTCTTTTCGCAGGCGGCAACCGTCATGACGCTTTATCCTGTGGGCATTGCGTTGGGCATCAATCCTCTGTTGCTCGTAGCCATGTTTCCTGCCGTGAACGGTTATTTCTTCTTGCCTAACTATCCTACCGAGGTGGCAGCATTAGGCTTCGACCGTACGGGAACTACTCATGTGGGCAAGTATGTGGTTAACCATTCTTTCCAGATCCCAGGCTTCGTAACGACTATTGTGTCGATTACCGTGGCTTATGTGATTACATTATTCTTATGAACCTTTAACTAACCAGATATAGCTAACTTACTATTAACTTAAATTTTTGTCTTATGAAAAAAAGATTTGTAATTCTGTTTTTGCTTTGCACGGTAGCAGCCTCTTTCTCGTTTGCAAAGCCACGAATCCGTATTATTGCTACGGGCGGAACCATTGCCGGCGTTAGTAGCGCGGCAACCTCCTCTGCCTATACTGCCGGCCAGGTGGGTATCCAGACGCTGATCGATGCCGTACCTCAGATAAAGGATATCGCTGATGTGAGCGGAGAGCAGCTTTGTAACATCGGCAGCCAGGACATGAACGATGCTGTATGGCTCAAGCTGGCCGTACGCATTAATCAGCTACTCAACAATGAAGGTTACGACGGCGTGCTCGTTACGCATGGAACCGACACGATGGAGGAAACCGCTTATTTCCTTTCCCTGACGGTTCACAGCGACAAACCTGTGGTGTTGGCAGGTGCGATGCGTCCCTCGACGGCAATTTCCGCCGATGGCCCGGCTAACCTCTATAATGGTATCGCGACGCTCGTGGACCCGTCTTCCAAGGGGCGCGGTGTCATGGTAAGCATGAACAACTCGCTCTTTTCCGCAAAGTCGGTGTACAAGGGACACACCACCGATCTTGACACCTTCAAGGGCGGCATCTATGGCCCCGTGGGCTATATCTATAACGGCAAGCCTATCTATGTAGACAATTTCTCTACTTGCAAGAATGGCATGGCCTCGGAATTTAATGTTACGGCCGAGACCAAGCTGCCTAAGGTGGGCATCGTCTATGGTTACGCCAACGCTTCTCCACTGCCTATGCAGGCATTCGTTGACGCTAAATATGATGGAATCGTATTGGCTGGAGTGGGTGATGGAAATTTCTATAAGGATGTGTTTGATGTTGCCGTGAAGGCACAGCAGCAGGGCATACAGATCGTACGCTCCAGCCGTGTCCCGACGGGGGCTACCAATCAGGATGCTGAAGTCGATGATGCCAAGTATCACTTTGTGGCCTCCCTCAACCTGAATCCACAGAAGGCTCGTATCCTGCTGATGCTGGCCTTGACGAAGACTCATGACTGGCAGAAGATCCAGCAGTATTTCAAAGAGTATTAAACAACGACCTTAACCCAAGAAATTATGAAGCGATTTATTGTGTTTACAGCAACTTTGACTGTAACTTTAGCTGTTTATGCCCAAGGCAACAACACGGGAATGGGCGGAAATGACGGAAACTATGAAAGTCTGGCCGAACGCGTGCTCAAACTTGAGAAGAAGACCGACGCTTTCAATGTATATTTTAACTATGCAGCCTCTTTTCAAGAGTTCGACAACGGCGATAAGTGGCTTTCCTCCTTCAGGAACAAGCAGGCTCGTATAGAAATCAAGGGTAACATCACCGACAAGTTAAGCTATCGTTTCCGGCATCGGCTGAACAAGAACAATACTGCCCAGAGCCAAGACAACTTCGCCAAGGCCACCGACATCTTGATGGTGGGCTATCAGCTCTCTGACCAGTTCGGCATCCAGGCGGGTAAGATGTGCCAGAACTGGGGAGGGTTTGAGTTCGACGAAAACCCTATGTATATCTACCAATACTCTGACATGGTAGATAACATGGATAATTTTATGGCCGGCGTGAACTTCTCCTACAGACCTGTTCCGACACAAGAGTTCGACCTCAATATTACGGATGCCAACAACGGAACCTTTGCGGATGAGTATGGCAGCGTTGTACGAACGCTTGAGAAAGGGGGCGATGTGAAGACCCTTGAGAATGCGAACCACCCACTCACCTTTATCGGCCTCTGGGCGGGCAGCCTGTTTGGCGACAAGCTGCAGACGCGTTGGTCTTATGGGATACAGACGCAGGCCAAGCACAAATACAGCCGGATGGTCGTCTTAGGACAAAAGCTGAATCTCCCCACATTCCAATGGTATCTTGACTATATGGGTGCTTTTGATGGCATGGACCGCCTGGGCATTGCCACGGGCGAGGCTTCTGACTATCTGAACGGCGCCACCCGGTTTGCCGATGTGCACTACAATTCGTTCATCACGAAGGCCAACTGGCAGTTTGCCCCACAATGGAATCTCATGCTGAAGGGCACCTATGAGACGGCAAGCGTAGAGAAAGTCGACGAACTGAAGAACTTCCGCAAGTCGTATATGTATATGGCCAGTGTGGAATACTACCCTGTAAAGTCTCAGGACTTCCGTGTTTTCCTGGCTTATTGCGGTCGTAAATTCGACTATAGCGACAAGGTTGCTTTGGCGGACTACAACACCAACCGCATAGAACTCGGGTTTATGTATCGTATCAAGGCTTTCTAAACAGAAACATTAATAAAACTTTAAAACAGATTAAGTTATGAGTGAAGAAAAATTCCGTGTAGAGTCTGACCTCTTGGGAGAACTGAAAGTGCCTGCTGAAGCTTACTACGGTGTACAGACGCAGCGGGCCATCAACAACTATCACATCTCGCGCAAGAAGATGCGCGACTACCCCGACTATATCATCGCGATAGCCTATGTGAAGTTGGCAGCCATTCAGACCAACCACGCTCTGGGCGTTATCAACGACGAGATTTCAGCTGCCATCGAGCAGGCTTGCCGGGAACTTATCGAGGGAAAGATGCACGAAGACTTCCCCATCGACATGATGCAGGGCGGTGCGGGCACCTCGGTCAACATGAATGCCAATGAGGTAATCGCCAACCGGGCTCTTGAAATCATGGGGCACAAGCGCGGGGAGTTCATGCATTGCTCGCCTAACGACCACTGCAACTGCGGCCAGTCGACCAACGATGTCTACCCGACGACTATCCGCCTGGCGCTGGTTCGCATGAACAAGACCCTTGTGGCCAGCCTCACCGGCCTCATCAGTGCCTTCCGCTACAAGGCAGAGGAGTATAAGAAGGACATCAAGATGGGGCGCACGCAGCTTCAGGACGCTGTCCCCATGACCTTCGGACAGGAGTTCAACGCCTATGCTGACAACCTCGAGGAGGAAATCCTGAACCTCGACCGCAATGTGCAGCTGCTTCACGAGATCAATATGGGTGGCACGGCCATCGGCACCGGACTGAATGCCGTGCCCGGTTTCGCGAAACTCTGCGCGGCCAACCTGAGCAAGCTCACCGGTGAGAACTTTATCTCCTCGCCCGACCTTGTCGAGGCAACCCCCGACACGGGCGCCTATGTCAGCTATTCGGGTGCGCTGAAGCGCTTGGCGGTCAAGCTGTCGAAGATTTGCAGCGATCTCCGCCTGATGGCTTCCGGTCCGCGATGCGGACTGCATGAGATCAACCTGCCCGCCATGGCTCCGGGTTCGAGCATCATGCCGGGAAAGGTGAATCCGGTCATTCCCGAGGTGGTAAACCAGACCTGCTTTAAGGTTATCGGTAACGATACCACCGTCTGCTTTGCCGCAGAGGCCGGCCAGCTGGAGCTGAATGTGATGGAGCCTGTCATCACCGAGTGTCTCTTCGAGAGCCTCTTGTGGCTGCACAACGCCCTCGACACGCTCACGGAGAAGTGCATCCTCGGTATTACGGTCAATCAGGAGCACTGCAAGGAGATGGTGAAGAACAGCATCGGTATCGTTACGGCGCTCAATCCCATCATCGGCTACAAGAACAGCACGAAGGTGGCCAAGGAGGCACTGGAGACCAACCGTTCGGTCTATGACATCGTGCTTGAGAAAGGCTTGATGACGCAGGAGGAGCTGGACAAGGCTCTTGATCCGGACAACATGCTTCAGTCGCACAGCTTCAGGCTGAAGGATGATATCGCGAAGGTGCAGAAATAAAAGTCTGCTGACGGCGAACTGACTTGCGATTTCGGCGATTTCGTCTGACGAAATCGCCGATTTTGTGGTTCTATCTCGCCGATTTTGTCAGGCCCAAGGCAGCTGCGGGTCGGCTCCGGGGCAAAATGAGAAAGAGGAGAGGGTGCCAAACGGTCCTCTCCTCTTTCCTTGAACCAGGGTCTGGCTGTGAGCCTGGATCCAGTTATTTGCAGTAGAGTGCTACGATGGTTTCATAGAGCTCTTGCTTTCCCGAGGTCTGTGCGGGCTCGCCGTGAGCCTTTGCATAGTCGACGATATCTTCAAGCGAGAGCTTTCCTTCTTCAAACTCCTTGCCCTTGCCGCTGTCGAAGCTGGCATAGCGTGCCTTCTTCATGGCGGGCAGCTGGCTCTCCTCGAGGATGGCGGCCGCGTTTTCCAGGGCGCGTGCCATTGCGTCCATACCGCTGATATGCGCGATGAAGATATCCTCCGGGTCGGTGGAGTTGCGACGGAGCTTGGCATCAAAGTTAGAGCCTCCATTGCCCAGTCCGCCATTGCGGATGATTTCCATCATGGCCTGCGTGAGCTCGAAGTTGTCAATCGGGAACTGATCGGTGTCCCAACCGTTCTGGGCGTCGCCGCGGTTGGCGTCGATGGAGCCGAGCATTCCATTGTCCACGGCTACCGCGAGTTCGTGCTCGAAGGTGTGGCCTGCCAGTGTGGCGTGGTTCACCTCGATGTTAATCTTGAAGTCCTTGTCCAGTCCGTGTGCACGGAGGAATCCCAATACGGTCTCTACATCCACATCATACTGGTGCTTCGTGGGCTCCATCGGTTTGGGTTCGATTAGGAATGTTCCCGTGAAACCCTTGCCGCGGGCATAGTCGCGCGCGGCTCCCAGCATTGTGGCCATGTGCTCCTTCTCGCGCTTCTGGTCGGTGTTCAGAAGGCTCATATACCCCTCTCTTCCGCCCCAGAATACATAGTTGGTGCCTCCGAGCTTGATGGTTGCGTCGATGGCGTTCTTGATCTGGACGCAGGCTCGTGCCACGACATTGAAGTCGGGATTGGTGCTGGCTCCGTTCATATAACGCTGATGCCCGAATACATTTGCCGTTCCCCAGAGCAGTTTCTTGCTCGGGTCGGCTGTCATCTTTGCTTTCAGATAGTCGGTAATGGCCGCCATGCGCGCTTCGTATTCCTCAATGTCCTTGCCCTCTTCGATGAGGTCTACATCGTGGAAGCAGAAATATTCGATTCCGAGCTTGGTCATGATTTCAAAACCGGCATCGACCTTGTCCTTGGCGCGCTGTATGGGGCCGGCAGCCTTGTCCCATTCATAGGCGCGGGTCTGGCCTCCAAACTGGTCGCCGGAAGCCTGGCCGAGGGTGTGCCACCAAGCCATGGCGAACTTCAGCCAGTCTTTCATCTTTTTGCCTAAAACTACTTTCTCCGCATCGTAATAGTGAAATGCGAGAGGATTCTTTGACTCGGTTCCTTCGAAAGGAATCTTGCCGATCTGTGGAAAATACTCTTTTGCCATAATCATTAAAATATTCGTTCTGAAGTTTTGCCTAATCCTGTTTGGTAAAAGAGAGGCGAGAACTTCTGGGTTCATGTTTGCTGTCTTTTTATTTTCTTGCCTTAGCCTATGACCTTCTTCAAGGTTTCCTTCCATTCCGCATAGGCGTTGAGATACTCGCTCTGGCGTGCATGGTCAGGTTCTATGATCTCAAGTCTCTTCAGGGTGGCGAAAGCCTCGTCGTGGTCTTTATAGATTCCGGCTCCCATTCCGGCTCCCTTGGCCGCTCCCTGGCTTCCGTCGGTCTCGTAGAGTTCGATGGTGGCGCCGCTGGTGGAGGCCAGTGTGTCGCGGAAGAGCTTGCTGAGGAACATGTTTGCCTTTCCGGCGTGTATTCTCCGGATGCTCATTCCCATGTGCCTCATGATTTCCATGCCGTAACAGAAACTGAACACGATGCCTTCCTGAGCGCTCCGTGCAATATGCGCACGGGTGGTGTTGTTGAAGTCGATGCCGTGAATGGAGCATCCCACCTCGCGGTTTTCCAACACGCGTTCCGCCCCGTTGCCGAACGGGATGACCTTCAAGCCTTCAGAGCCGATGGCAACGCTTGCGGCAAGGTCGTTCATCTCACCATAGGAGATGCCTTCCGGAGCAATATTGCGGCGGACCCAGGCATTGAGGATTCCCGTTCCGTTGATGCAGAGCAGGACGCCCAAACGGGTGAGGTTGTCGGTGTAATTGACATGCGCAAAGGTGTTCACTCTGCTTTTCTTGTCGTAGTTGATCTCTCCGAGGACTCCATAGACGACGCCTGATGTGCCGGCAGTGGAGGCTATTTCACCAGGGTTGAACACATTCAGAGACAAGGCATTGTTGGGCTGATCGCCGGCGCGATAGCTGATGGGAGTGCCTTCCTTCAGTCCTGTTTCCTGTGCTGCGGCCTTTGAAACCTCTCCCTGAATGCTGAATGTAGGCACGATGTCGGCTATTATGTCTTGCCGGAAGCCATAATGTTTCATTAGGAAATCAGCGACCTGCCTTTGTTTGAAATCCCAGAAAACGCCCTCGGAAAGTCCGGAGATAGTAGTATTAATCTCTCCGCTCAGCTTCATGGCGATATAGTCGCCGGGAAGCATTACCTTATGGATGCGGTCATAAAGCTGAGGCTCCTGCGTCTTCACCCATGCCAGCTTGGCGGCCGTGAAGTTGCCCGGAGAGTTCAGCAAGTGTCCGAGACACAGCTCCGCCCCGATGCTTTCAAAGGCTTCCTCGCCATAGGGAACGGCACGCGAGTCGCACCAGATGATGGCATCGCGTAATGGTCGGCATTCTTTGTCGACGCAAACGAGGCCGTGCATCTGATAAGAAATGCCAATGGCCTTGATATCCTCGCCCTTCACGGCGCTGTCGGCCATAATCTTGGCAAGGCTCTGCTTGGCATACATCCACCACGATTCAGGGCCCTGTTCCGCCCATCCAGCCTTCGCGGCCTTGATAGGAGCCTCATGCTCGGGGAAGAAAGCCGTTGCCGCGCAGGCCCCGGTCTCCACATCTACGAGCGAGGCCTTGACAGAACTGCTGCCAACATCAATGCCCAATAAGTATTGTCTGACCATATCAAAGAATATCGTTAGGTTTAAAATTCTCAATTGCAAAGATATAAAATCTGTCTCTTATACACATCTGACGCTGCCGACGACTAGTCGAGTGT
>CAUULA010000024.1:0-25724 GCA_963545855.1 uncultured Prevotella sp. | reverse complement strand
TACACTCGACTAGTCGTCGGCAGCGTCAGATGTGTATAAGAGACAGCTATTAGCAATTTGATTCAAATAACATGAAAAAACAGACAAAAATCATCGCCGTCCCATGTGGAATGGTCTTGGCAATTATCATGTCTATTTCTTCTTCTAATGGTATAAAGAAAAAAGACCATGGCAAGTACTCTTTCTTACAAAATGCAAAGACAGAGGCTGCAGAAGGCCATTGTGTTCTTCCTGACAGCCTTATATGTGGTTTTTCACTATCAGGTAAACCAATATATGTAGCATGAGTAAAATGGTAACATCCAAGAAGGAGCAATCATTCTGCGCCTTTTGCAAAAGCGGATTGGTCATATTGCTGCTCATTCTGTCAGCCAAGGCCAATGCACAGATTATATATTTAACCTTATCCGACAGTAATGGAACACCATTACCAAGCATCAACTTGCGCATAGACGCGTGCGGCAAGAGCCTGCGGGCAATTACGAACGAGCACGGCGTGGCCGAAGCAGACATCGGCAACTGCACGGAAGCACGCCTGCGCATCAGCAGTAAACTCTATCAAGACAAAGACACAACTATAAAAACGACCGCCAAAGGTATAAGAATAACCCTCCTCCCAAAGACACACTATTTGAGAGACATTGAGGTTAAGGCTTTCCGCCCTATCGCCAAGGGAAACGCCGAAAAGACAGTCTATACCGTCGACACAAGAAGCTTTCTGAAAGACACCAAGGCCAACGACGCCTTGAGATTCCTGCCCAGAATAGAATCTGACGGCACCACATTCAAGATTCTCGGCAAGCACGCCAACGCCCGTCTGCAAGTCGACGGTGTGGATGCGAGCCTCGACGAGCTGCGCTCGCTCAACGCCACCGACATTGAACGAGTGGAAGTCAAGGAAATAGACGCCAATGACAATGCCAACAGCTCGGGCGTTATAAACATAATACGCAAGAAGAGAGAACGCCCTAAGCTCTACGGAAGCTCACGGAACACCCTCAACCTGGTTTACACATCGTTGATGACATACAACAGCATAAACTATCAAAGTCCCAAATGGGAGTTGAATGCCACCGCCGGACTCATTTACAACAAGCCAAAACTTACCAACGATGTAACAAGGAGCTATTCCAACGGCAACACGAACGAGACAATGCAAGAAGACAGACGCTTCGAGGGTCCACAGGGCGGCGAAATGCTGAAGCTGGGCTTTTATCCTTCAGAGAAGTTGTCGGTAATATTAAGGGGTGTCTACAGCCTCAACGCCACGAATATAAAACAACATATCACCGGCTTTGACAACCACTCCGCCGAGCTGAGAAGCAAAGACAAGATAGAGACCTATGGCACATTGCTCAACACATTCTATAACATAACCAATACCAACCGTCTGCTTCTGAAAGCAAGCTACATAGACTATTCCTACTCATATCGAGACAAGCTGGGAACGAGGGCGCGCTACGAGTCGGACATGCGTGAATATGGTGCCAGCCTGAGGTCGGAGAATGAGAAGATAGACTGGCTTGGTGGCGGCAATGTCGGTCTTGACTGGAAGAGCGTTTGGCGGCAGAATGGCACACAGTCAACCGATTGGAACACATATTCCATTCATCAATTGTCCATCGACCATTCGCGCTCGATAGGCAAACATTTCTCGCTCTACTTCATCCTGAAGGGTGAGACCGACAACCTGCGTCGCAGGCAGAGCTACTATTTCCTGCCATCGGCGAGGATAAATTACAGCATGGGGAAACACGGATCGCTCTCCGCAAACTACCAACGCACCGTTACGCGCCCGAGCATCGACTATATGAACGAGGACACGCTCGTTATCAGCAAGGATGAAACACTTGTGGGCAACATGGCTCTCGACGCTCAGCACAATGACGCGCTGAGCCTGTCATACAGCAAGCAAATAAAGACGGCCTACCTCTCCGCAACAATGGGCTACCGGCGCAGCAGCGACATGATGGCACGGGCCTACCTCTCGCCCACCGATTTCAATACCACCACTTACTCCAACCTCGGCCGGAGCGACTACGCATCGCTGTCGCTGAACTGGACGCAGAGGCTCTGCAAGGGGCGGATGAACGCATCGCTAATATTAACCGGCGACTACACGAACTACGACATAGCATCGGCGTTCGCCGACAAGACCCTTATGCTGCCCTCACAAGGCTTCGGATGCTACGGCATGTTAAACTTCAACTACCGCACGAAGCGCAGCTGGATGTACTCGTTATGGGGCACATATCATCCGAAGAACTACGGCTTCAACACGCTTTCGCACCGGCATCCCCTCTTTCGGGCAAGCGTCTCAAAGAACTTCTTTCACGACAGGCTTGGCATTAGCATAGTGGCAATGAACTCGCTGCGCTACTTCACCACAAGCCGCACTACAACCCACTTTGCCAATATGCACCAGACATCGCTGCAAAAGACGCATTACAACGATTTACAACTAAACATTACATGGAACTTTGGAAAACAGTTCCGCGAGCGCAAGGCCGCAGAAGGGTTTGACAACGGCGACATCGAACTGAAACAATAATAGAAAATCGATGGGCAGGCCGCAAGAGGCAGGAGAGCAAAAAATCAGAATAAATTTGGTCTTTCACGAAAGTCGGGCTATATTTGCACCCGTATGAAGATTATCCACAACCCCCTCCTGCCGCCCCGGAGGTATGACGCCGTCAACATCCTGGGACTGCTGCTGTGCAGGAAAGGCACCACCCTGACGGCCGACCTGATACAGCACGAGCGCATCCACACCGCCCAGATGCGGGAGATGGGCTTCGTGGGATTCTATCTCTGGTATCTTCTTGAATGGCTCGTACGCCTCCCGATGAAAGGGCGGGCCTACACGAACATCTCCCTGGAGCGGGAGGCCTACGAGCACATGAACGACCCGGACTATCTGCTCCGCCGCCGTCATTACGCCTGGTGGAAACACCTGAAAAGGCACAAGGCGTAGCACCTGCCGGCAGGAAGCCGCTCGCTGTTTTCCTTTTAACGGCTAAAAGCTCGCCTTTTAACGGCTAAAAGGCAAGCTTCTAACGGCCTTTTACTCACCTTTTAACGGCTTCCGACAAAACGGGCGGACGCGGGCATAAAGAAGAGTGGCACCCGATGCGGATGCCACTCGATGACCATAGAGCCTAAACGCCTCATTACGAGGAGAGTACAGGCAGGTCTCGTTACAGAGGTTTGTATTCCACGAATGCCTCCATGGCCTCGTAGCTGGCCAGCCCGAGGTCGTCGTAGAGCTTGGCCGTGCCACGGTTGCGGTCTTCGGCTCGCTGCCAGAACAGGCGCTCGTCGTTGCCGAGGAACGGGGCGCTCTCCATCTGCGAGCTGTGCTTCAGGATGGCGTTGCGCTTCGTGCGCAGCTCTTCGGGCGACATCGGCACGCACATCTCGATGTTCTCTATCTCCCATTCTGCCCACGCACCGCGATACATCCATATCTTGCAGTCCTTGAGCCACGCCGCGTTTGCCTCTTTCTCGAGGTCGATGGCGGCAAAGACGGCGTCGGTACACTTGCGGTGAGTGCCGTGAGGGTCGGCAAGGTCGCCGGCCACGAATATCTCGTGCGGCTTCACCTTCTGGAGCAGGGCACGCACAATCTCGACATCCTTCTCCGTCATGGGCAGCTTCTCTATCTTCCCGCTCTCATAGAACGGCAGGTCGAGGAAGTGTACATGGTCGAGCGGAATATTATTGTAGGTGCAGGCCGTGCGCGCCTCGCCCCGGCGGATGAGGCCCTTGATGGTGCGCACATCGGGCATGTCGACATCGCCCTCCTTCTTGTTGGCGAGAAACTTCTTGATGTCCTTGTACATCTTGGCTATCTTCTCGTCCTTGCTGTCGAGGAAAAGCTGGTTGAAACCGTTGACGAAGTGCATGAAGCGCGTTACCTCCTCATCGCCCACGGCAATGTTTCCGGAAGTCTCATAGGCCACATGGAGGTCGTGTCCCTGTGTTACGAGCCGCTGGATGGTGCCGCCCATGGAGATGACATCGTCGTCGGGATGCGGCGAGAACACCACCACCCGCTTGGGGAACGGCTTGGCACGCTCCGGACGATAGGTGTCGTCAGCGTTGGGCTTACCGCCCGGCCATCCCGTGATGGTATGCTGCAGATCGTTGAATATCTTGATGTTGGCATTATAGGCCGACCCGTAGAGAGCCAGCAGCTCCGAGAGGCCGTTCTCGTTATAGTCCTTGTTGGTAAGCTTCAGGATGGGCTTCTTGGTTACGCCGCACAGCCATACGAGGGCCGCACGGGTAAGCTTGTCGGTCCACTTACAGCTGGCCACCAGCCACGGATGTATGATTCGCGTGAGCTTGCTGGCTGCGGAGAGGTCGATGACCACATGCGCGTCGTTATGCGTCTGCAGGAAACTGGCCGGTATGGCCTCGGTAATCTGCCCCTCGACGGCCTTCCGGATGATGTCGGCCTTCTCCTCGCCCCATGCCGTAAGGTAAATCTTGCGGGCTCCGAGGATGTCTCCCACGCCCAGCGTGATGGAGCATGGAGGGACGGGCTCGTTGGTTCCGAAGCTCATCGTCATCTCCTCGCGCGAGATGGCATCAATCAAAATCAGGCGGGTGCTTGATGTAAGGCCCGAGCCGGGCTCGTTGGTGGCGATGTTGCCGGCACGGCCGATGCCGAGCAGGGCTACATCGATTCCGCCGAAAGTCTGTATGCGCTGCTGGTAGAGGCGACACTGCTTCTGCACATCCTCCTGCGCGATGGTGCCGTCGAGCGAGTAGACATTCTGCTCGGGAATATCAATGTGGTTCAACAAACGCTCCCTGAGCTGGAAGATGGCGCTGTGCTGGGAGTCGGCCTGAAGAGGAAAATACTCATAGGCATTGAAGAGCACGACATTCTTGAACGAGACCTGCTTCTTCTCGTAGCGATGAATCAGCTCGTTGAAAACGGGGGTAAGCGACTGTCCGGTGCCCACGCAAAGCACGCAATACTTGCCCAGCACTTCCTTGGCCTTGATCTCGGCCACGATGGCATCGGCTATATTCCGGGCCGCGTCGTCCACCTTTGGAAATATATCCGTGGGTATCTTCTCCTGCCGGGTTATCTCCGAACGCTCTACGGCGTTCTTGGGAGCATAGAATTCTTCGGGAATCGTGTTCAATACTATCTCTGAACTTAAATGGAGTCTCATATCGTCTGAATATTATAGGTTGTCTTTCTCGATATCCTTAAAATACTTGTAGGTGCCCACCTTGAGCTCCTCGGTGGCAGCCTCGTCGGCTACGATCACCGCATGAGGATGCTGCTGGAGGGCGCTGATGGTCCAAGCCTGCGTTACGGGGCCTTCCACCGCAGCCTGCAGGGCGCGGGCCTTATGGTGGCCGTTGACGAGGATCATCACCTCGCGTGCCGACATCACGGTGCCCACGCCGACGGTGAGCGCATGCTTCGGAACCTTGTTTACATCGTTGTCGAAGAAACGACTGTTGGCAATGATGGTGTCGGTGGTGAGCGTCTTGACACGGGTTCTCGAAGTCAGCGACGAGAAAGGCTCGTTGAAAGCGATGTGCCCGTCGGGCCCGATACCGCCCAGGAAGAGGTCGACGCCTCCTGCCTCGGCCATCATCTGCTCATAGCGGGCGCATTCGGCCTCAAGGTCTGGCGCGTTGCCGTTCAGTATATGTATGTTCTCCTTGGGGCAGTCGATGTGATCAAAGAGATTGCGGCGCATGAAGGAATGATAGCTTTCGGGATGCTCCTCGGGAAGTCCTACATACTCATCCATGTTGAAAGTGATCACATGCCTGAAGCTCACCTTGCCCGTCTTATAGGCCTCGACCAGGCGGCGATACATTCCCTCCGGGGAAGAACCCGTAGGAAGCCCCAACACAAACGGATGCCCGGCAGTAGGCCCGGCAGCATTGATGCGCTCCACGACATGGTTTGCCGCCCACTGAGACAATTTTTCATAATCGGACTCAATAATTAATCTCATAGTTCTTTGATTTATTTAGAATTACCTTATTAGATTGCAAAGATAACAAAATAAAGTAAGAAAACGGCAGGATGGCATTTTTTTTTAGGTTTATTAAAACGAAGAAGCATCCTCTGAGAGTTTGCACTTCTTGTTGGAATGGGCGCCGGTTCCGGCCGGCTTCCGCTCCCGCCCTATCTGTCTGCAACCTATCAATTTGATTGCATCCGGGAAATTTCTTACAAAAACGATGCTCCGCGACGCATGTTATTCAAATAAAAATAGTAATTTTGCACCAATCATTCCATCAAAACACAAAAAACTGAAAAATGAAAAGAATCATCCTTCCCCTGTTCCTGCTGCTGTTCAGCGTCGTTGCGGCAATGGCCGGCGACGATGTCAGGAACGCCAGTGCCCTCACCCGGCGACTGCTGCCGAGACAAGCCTCGTCGTTCGTCTTCGAGAAAATCAACGAGGAACAAGACCTCTTCACCCTGCGCAGCGAGGGAAACAAAGTGGTCATCGGCGGAAACAACGCCAACTCCATGGCCGTGGGGCTGAACTATTACCTGAAATACTTCTGCCTCACCACCATCTCGTGGTACAAGGACGACCCCGTCGAGATGCCGGAGGTGCTGCCGAAGGTGGCAGGCACCCTGAGGATCAAGGCCCGCATGCCCATGCGCTTTTTCCTCAACTACTGCACTTACGGCTACACCATGCCGTGGTGGAAATGGGCCGACTGGGAGCACTTCATCGACTGGATGGCCCTCAACGGCGTCAACCTGCCCCTCTCCATCACGGGAACGGAAAGCATCTGGTACAGAGTATGGCGGAAATACGGGCTCAGCGACGAGGAGATCCGCTCCTATTTCACCGGACCCGCCTTCCTCGGCTGGCACCGCATGTGCAACATCGACGCCTGGCACGGGCCGCTGCCCAAGGCATGGCTGGATGGGCAGGAAGCCCTGCAGAAGAAAATCGTGAGGCGCGAGCGGGAGCTGAACATGAGGCCCGTGCTGCCCGCCTTCGCGGGCCACATCCCCGCCGCACTGCTCAAGCAACGCCCCAACCTCATGGCAACGAAGGTGGACGACAACCATCACGGATGGGGCGACTTCAAGAATCCGGAGCTCTACGGATGCACTTTCCTCAACTCCATGGATCCCCTGTTCGCCCAAATACAAAAGGACTTCCTGCAAGAACAGGCCCGGCAGTTCGGCACCGACCACATCTACGGCCTCGACCCCTTCAACGAGGTGGACCCACCCACCCTCAACGCCGACTCCATCGGCATGATTTCCAAGCACATCTACCAGAGTCTCGAGGCCGCCGACAAGCAGGCCGTGTGGCTCCAGATGGCGTGGACCTATTACTACAAGAAATACTGGAACGACGAGCGGCAACGGGCCCTGTACCATGGAGCCCCGCAGGGCCGCATGATCCTGCTCGACTATTTCTGCGAGAACAAGGAACTATGGAAGCGCAACCAGGCCTTTTTCGGGCAGGACTATATGTGGAACTACCTCGGCAACTTCGGCGGACGCCACCGGCTCGTGGCCCCCACCGAGCGCATCTTCAACCGCATCGACACGGTATGCCGGAGCGGAGGCAGCAATTTCAAGGGCGTGGGAGCCACGCTCGAGGCCTTCGACCCCAATCAGTTTGCCTATGAACTGACGCTTGAGAAGGCGTGGGACCTGCCCCTGACCCTCCCGGAATGGCGCGACCGACTGGCCGACAGGCATGTGGGCACCGTCTCGACTGCCGCGAGGGAAGCCTATGCCGACTATTTCAAGGTGCTCGATGTGAACTTCGCGCCCTACATACGCACCTTCATCGAGAGCAGACCCTCTATGCGCAATCAGCTGCCTAAGTATGGAGCCACGGAAAAGACCGTGGAGCCGACATTCTTCGATCTCGTCAAACTATGGCGCAAGATGACGGCCCTGAACGCCGACAGGGATGCCTATCGCCTCGACCTTGTGAACATCGGGCGGCAAGCCTTGGCAGATCTCTTCTGCACCCTGTGGATGAAATACAAGCTCGCCTATGAGCTGCACGATCTCGCGCAGATGCAGCAACTTGCCGACGAAATGACCGGACTGCTCGGCGACTACGACGAACTGCTGGGCTGCCACCCCACCTTCTCCATGCGGCCATGGATAGACAGCGCGCGCGGCTGGGGAGGAACGGCGGAGGAAAAAGACTACTATGAGCGCGACGCACGCACCATCATAACCACCTGGAACAACAACCTGTCGAGCATCAACGATTATTCGGAGCGTGCATGGGCCGGACTCGTGAGCTGCTTCTACCTGCCCCGCTGGCAGATGTTCCTGAAAGCCACGCTCAAGGCCGTGGAAGAAGGGCGTGAATTCGACGAGGACGCCTACGCCCGGGAATGCTTTGCATGGGAGGAGAAGTTTGCCAACGGCGAAGGCCGAATCAGCTATCCCGCCCCGCAAGACCCCGTGGATGTCTCCCGGAGGCTCATCGGCAAATACTTCTCCAACTCATTGATATACAAGTAATTGTCATATCCACGGAAGAAGCCTTTTAGGCTTCCGTGGGCGAAAGGCCGTCGGAAGGCAAGTAAAAGGCCGTTAAAAGGAAAGCAAAAGACCGTTAGAAGCCCGCCTTTTAGCCGTTAGAAGGCGACCTTCTAACGGCCTTTTGCAAACAGAGACTTTCACGCCCGGCGGACGAGAAGAAAAAAAAGCGGGCAGAATGCCATGTTTCTACAATATTTTGTATCTTTGCATCTGAATAATAAAAGATGTAATGAAAGAATTCGTAATCTCTGAGGCCAAGACCGAAACCGCGGTCCTCGTGGGGCTCATCACCAAGGACCAGGACGAGGACAAGACCCGGGAATACCTCGACGAGCTGGAGTTTCTGGCCGACACGGCGGGCGTGGTAACACTCAGGCGCTTCACCCAGAAGATGAACGGACCCAGCCTGACCACCTATGTGGGAAGCGGCAAGCTCGAGGAAATCAGGCAATATATCAAGGATGAGGAAGAGGCGGAGCGCGAGGTGGGAATGGTCATCTTCGACGATGAGCTCTCCGCCCGCCAGATCCGCAATATAGAAAAGGAACTGCAGGTGAAAATCCTCGACCGCACCAGCCTCATCCTCGACATCTTCGCCATGCGTGCGCAGACGGCAAATGCCAAGACGCAGGTGGAACTGGCCCAATATCGCTACATGCTCCCACGGCTGCAACGCCTCTGGACCCATCTGGAACGACAGGGAGGAGGCTCCGGCGGCGGGGGCGGAAAAGGCTCCGTGGGACTGCGCGGTCCCGGTGAGACGCAGCTCGAGATGGACCGCCGCATCATCCTCCAGCGCATCACGCTCCTGAAGCAGCGCCTCGTGGAAATCGACAAGCAGAAGACCACCCAGCGCAAAAACCGAGGGCGCATGGTGCGCGTGGCACTCGTGGGATATACCAATGTGGGCAAGTCGACCCTCATGAACCTGCTCGCCAAGAGCGAGGTCTTTGCCGAGAACAAGCTATTCGCCACCCTCGACACCACCGTGCGCAAAGTGGTCATCGACAATCTGCCCTTCCTGCTGGCCGACACCGTGGGCTTCATCCGCAAACTGCCCACCGACCTGGTGGACTCCTTCAAGTCCACCCTCGACGAGGTGCGCGAGGCCGACCTGCTCGTACATGTGGTAGACATCTCGCATCCCGACTTCGAAGAACAGATAGGGGTGGTCAGCCAAACCCTCAGGGAGCTCGGATGCGCCGACAAGCCCTCGCTGATCATCTTCAACAAGATAGACAACTACTCATGGACTGACAAAGAGCCCGACGACCTGACGCCGCCGACGAAGGAGAACATCACCCTCGACGACCTCCGGAAGACATGGATGGCGCGCCTCGACGACTGCCTCTTCATCTCGGCAAAGAAGAGGGAGAACATCGACGAACTGCGCGAAGTGCTCTACCGCAAGGTGCGCGAGCTGCATGTGCAGAAATATCCCTACAACGACTTTCTATATCCCACGGAAGAATGAATGAATACAGACCGCTGACGGAACAGGAAATCAGCATCCTCGAGAACAACGGCTGCTGGGCAGAAGACTGGACGGCCGTGAGCGTGGCCGAAGACTTCAGGCCCAACTATATGCATCGGGTGATGCTCTATGGCGAGGTCCGCATCGGCACCTTCGAGAGAAATGTGGAGGTGAGCCCGGGATTCCTGAAGCACTCGGGCATCAACAACGCCACCCTGCGCAATGTAACGGTGGGCGACAACTGTCTGATCGAGAACATCGGAAACTTCATCAACAACTATACCGTCGGCGACGACTGCTACATCTCAAATGTATGCACCATGGAGACCACCGAGGGAGCCACCTACGGCAACGGCAACCTCATCTCGGTATTGAACGAGGTGGGCGAAGGCAATGTGGTGCTCTTCAACAGTCTCAACAGCCAGTTGGCCGCCCTCATGCTCAGGCACGCTGACGACACGGTGCTACGCGACAACCTGCGCCGGCTTATCAGCGAGGAAGTGAGACTCTGGCAACCCGCACGAGGCACCGTGGGAAACGGCGTGAAAATCGTCAACGCCAAGGAGATTACCAATACCGTCATCAACGACGAGTGCGAAATTTCGGGAGCGGCAAGGCTCAGCGACTGCACCATCCTGAGCTCGCAGAGTGCCAGCGTGTTTATCGGCACGGGCGTCATCTGCGAGAACTCCATCATCTCCGACGGCTCGTCGCTCTTCAACTCCGTGAAGATGCAAGACTGCTTCGTGGGCGAAGCTTGTCAGATATCCAACGGATTCACGGCATCGCAGAGCTTGTTTTTCGCCAACAGCTATATGAGCAACGGCGAGGCTTGTGCCGCCTTCTGCGGCCCTTTCACGGCCTCCCATCACAAGAGCAGCCTGCTCATCGGCGGAGAATTCTCGTTCTACAATGCCGGCTCAGCCACCAACTTCAGCAACCACGCCTACAAGATGGGACCCATGCACTTCGGAATCCTCGAGCGAGGCACGAAGACCGCCAGCGGAGCCTATGTGCTCATGCCCGCCCACATCGGTACATTCTCAGTATGCTTCGGCAAGCTGATGTATCATCCCGACACCCGGCGGCTGCCCTTCTCCTATCTCGTAGCCTATGGCGACACCATGTATCTCTCGCCCGGCCGCAACATCACCACCGTGGGCTTGTATCGCGACATCCGCAAGTGGCCCAAGAGGGATGTCCGCCCCCAAGGCTCGCAGAAGAGCATCGTCAACTTCGACTGGCTCTCGCCGTTCAGCGTCGGCGAAATCATCCAGGGCAAGCAGATTCTGGAAAAGCTCCGCGAGGCCTCGGGCGAGGAAGTGTCGACCTACAACTATCACGAATATGTCATCCGCGCCTCGTCGCTGAAGAAGGGCATCAAATACTACGACATCGCCCTGCGCATCTACATGGGTGCCGTATTGAAGCGGGTCATCAAGCGGCTCGGAGCCGTAGAGCCTCCGGCAACCACTGTCGGCGAGGGTGAATGGAACGACCTCTCCGGGCTGCTGCTGCCGGCATCGGAAGAACTGCGCATGCTCGACGACATCAAGTCGGGCTATCTGGACAGCATCCCGGAAATCATCCGCAGATTTGCCGAGATCGACGCCCGATACCGAGAATACCAGTGGGCATGGACCTATCGGCTGATACTCGACTACTATCACCTTGACTGTCTCACCTCCACCGACCTCCAGCGCATACACGACGACTATGTCGTTGCACGCCGCACATGGATTGCCGAGATACGCAAAGACGCCGAAAAGGAATTCCACATGGGAGATGTGGAACGCAGCGTGCTCGACAACTTCATCGAGCAACTCGACCACGAGGTGGATTTTGAGAATTGAATGCATAAACCTTTTAAGAATAAAGAACTATGAAATCAAAGTTTTTCCTGGCCTCTCTGCTGCTGGCATTCGGACTGACTGCCACGCAGGCAAAGGACTACAAGTACATCACCGTGAAGGGCGACCCGATGCAAACCCGCATCTACACCCTCGACAACGGACTCAAGGTCTATCTCTCCGTGAACAAAGAGAAGCCGCGCATACAGACTTATATCGCCGTGCGCACAGGATCCCGCAACGATCCGGCCGAGACCACGGGGCTGGCTCATTATCTGGAGCACCTCATGTTCAAGGGCACGCGCCGGTTCGGCACCTCCGACTATCAGGCCGAACAGCCCTATCTCAACGATATAGAACAGCGATACGAGGTCTATCGCAAGCTCACCGACCCGCAGGCCCGCAAGCAGGCATACCACGAGATCGACTCCGTGAGCGGGCTCGCCGCACGATACAACATCCCCAACGAATACGACAAGCTCATGTCGGGCATCGGTTCCGAGGGCACCAATGCCTACACCAGCAACGATGTTACCTGCTATGTAGAGAACATTCCGGCCAACGAGGTGGACAACTGGGCGAAGGTTCAGGCCGACCGCTTCCAGAACATGGTCATCCGCGGCTTCCATACCGAGCTTGAGGCTGTCTACGAAGAGTATAACATCGGACTGGCGCAAGACGGTCGCAAGATGTATCAGGCTCTCCTGGCAAAGCTCTTCCCCACCCATCCTTATGGCACGCAGAGCACCATCGGCCTGGGCGATCACCTGAAGAATCCCTCCATCACCAACATCAAGAACTACTTCCACCGCTATTATGTGCCCAACAACATCGCCATCTGCATGGCCGGCGACCTGAACCCAGACGAGGTAATCGCCACCATCGACCGATATTTCGGCTCGTGGAAGAAGAGCGAGACGCTCTCCCGGCCCGAGTATGCGCCGCTCGCACCCATCACGGCTCCGCAAGACACCAGCGTCGTCGGGCAGGAGGCGGAGAGCGTGTATATGGCCTGGCGCTTCCCCGCAGGCAGGGAGCTCACCACCGACACGCTCGACATTATCTGCTCGCTGCTCAACAACGGCCGGGCTGGACTGATGGATCTCGACCTCAGCCAGAAGATGAAGGTACAGGAGGCATTTGCAGAATCCGGGGGAATGTGCGACTATTCTATCTTCCTCGTGGGCGGCATGCCGAAGCAGGGACAAACCCTGGAAGAGGTGCGCGCCCTCCTGCTCGAGGAAGTGGGCAAGCTGAAGCGGGGAGAATTCTCCGATGAGCTGCTTCCGTCTATCATCAACAACTACAAACGAGACTTCTATAAAGGACTCGACAGCAACCAGAAGCGAGCCCGCCAGTTCGTCAACGCCTTCATCAACGGCGAGGACTGGGAGCAGCACACGGGCAAGCTCGACCGCCTCACGAAGATGACCAAGGCCGAAATCGTAGCCTTTGCCGACAAATACCTGAACGACAACTTCGTCTGTGTCTATAAGCGGCAGGGCAATGACACCACCCTCAAGAAAGTGGAGAAGCCCGCCATCACCCCCATCCCCACCAACAACGACAAGCACTCGGCATTCCTGCAAGAGGTGCTGGGCAGCAAGCTGACACCCATCCAACCCCAATTCCTCGACTTCAACAAAGACCTGACAAAGGCCACGACCAAAAGAGGGCTCCCCATTATCTACAAGCAGAACACGACCGACGACCTCTTCACGCTGCAGTTCCGCTATCCTCTGGGCACGGAGACCAATCCCCTCGTGGGCTACGCCGCAAGCTACCTTGATTTTCTGGGCACCGACAAGTTCACCAACGAGCAGATCAAGCAGAAGTTCTACCGCCTGGCCTGCGACTACAGCTTCGACCAGCACGCCGACCAGTTCATCGTCTCGCTCTCCGGCCTGAACGAAAACCTGCCCGAGGCCCTGCACCTCCTGGAGCACCTGATGCAGAACGCCAGGGCCGACAAGGAGGCCTATGCCCGCTATGTAGACCTCGTGCTGAAAGGCCGGGCCGACAACAAGACCAACCAGCAAAACAATTTCCGGGCTCTCATGGACTACGGACTCGACGGAGAGTACAACTCCACCCGCAACATCCCGAGCGAGCAGAAGCTGCGCAAGGGCACTCCCGAAGAGCTGACTACCCTCATGAAGAACCTGCGCAGCCACAGCCAGACCGTGCTCTACTACGGCCCGTCGACCCTGAAGGACCTTAGCGCGCTCATCACCACGGAGCATCCCACTCCCAAGACACTCCTCAAGGCCGACGCCGCTACGCGCCCCTATGTCGTTCAGACCACGCCCCGCAACGAGGTGTGGATAGCTCCCTATGATGCCAAGAATATCTACATGGTGCAGCTGCACAACGAGAACCGGGAGTATACGCCCGAGCGCAGGGCCGTCATCGACCTCTTCAACGAATACTTCGGCGGCGGCATGAACTCCGTCGTCTTCCAAGAGCTGCGCGAGGCACGCGGACTGGCCTACAGCGCCTCTGCCCGCTACAGCCGCCCGAGCCGCAAGCAGGACAAGGAATTCTTCTACACCACCATCATCACACAGAACGACAAGATGATGGACTGCATCAAGGAGTTCAACGAACTGCTGAACAACACGCCCGAGCGAGAGGCCGGTTTCAGCCTTGCCAGGCAGGGTCTGCTGAAGAGTCTGGCCTCGGCGCGCACCACCAAGTTCGCCATCCTCAACGCCTACATGAACGCCCTGCGCCTCGGCATCGACTACGACCCCGCAAAGACAGAGTTCGAGATGCTGCCGAAGCTCACCCTGAAAGACCTGATGGACTTCGCCCATGAGAACATCAAGGGCAAGACCTACAAGTATCTCATCCTCGGCGACGAGAAAAACCTCGACATGAAAGCCCTCGAGAAGATAGGCCCCGTGCGACGCCTCACCACCGAGGAGATATTCGGCTACTAACAACCAAGAGGCATCCAATACAATAACATTATAAACTTTAACGCGACACCTCACACGGCGTTCCCTCCCCCACGGGAGGGTAATGGTGAGGAAGAATATGAGTAAAACACCTGATTTCAAGTACGCCCCGATGTTCCAGCTGGGCACCGACACCACCGAGTACCGACTCCTGTCCAAGGAGGGCGTGAGCACGGCGGAGTTTGAGGGCAAGACTATCCTGAAAGTCTCCCCCGAAGCCCTGACGCTGCTCGCACGGCAAGCCTTCCACGATGCGGAGTTCATGCTGCGCCGCGAGCACAACGAGCAAGTAGCCCGCATTCTGAAAGACCCCGAGGCATCGGAGAACGACAAGTATGTGGCCCTGCAGTTCCTGCGCAACGCCGAGACGGCAGCCAAGGGCATCCTCCCTTTCTGCCAGGACACCGGCACCGCCATCATCCACGGCGAGAAGGGACAGCGCGTGTGGACCGACTTCGAAGACGAGGAGGCACTGAGCCGCGGCGTCTTCGACACCTTCACGCAGGACAACCTGCGCTATTCGCAGAACGCCCCGCTCAACATGTACGACGAGGTGAACACCCGCTGCAACCTGCCCGCACAGATCGACATCGAGGCCGTGGAGGGCGATGAATACCGCTTCGTGATGGTGGCCAAGGGAGGCGGTTCAGCCAACAAGACCTATTTCTACCCCATGACGAAAGCCACCATCCAGAACGAGGGCACCCTGCTCCCGTTCCTCGTAGAAAAGATGAAGAGCCTCGGCACGGCGGCCTGCCCGCCTTACCACATCTGCTTCGTCGTCGGAGGCACCTCGGCAGAGAAAAACCTGCTCACCGTGAAGCTCGGCAGCATCAAGTATTACGACAACCTGCCCACCACGGGCGACGAGACAGGGCGTGCCTTCCGCGACACCGACCTTGAGGCGAAGCTCCTCGACGAGGCTCACAAGATAGGCCTCGGCGCACAGTTCGGCGGCAAATACCTCGCCCATGACATCCGCGTCATCCGCCTGCCACGCCACGGGGCATCGTGTCCCATCGGCATGGGAGTGAGCTGTTCGGCCGACCGCAACATCAAGGCCAAGATCAACAAGGACGGCATCTGGCTCGAGCAGATGGACGAGAATCCCACGGAACTCATCCCCGAGGAATATCGCCGGCCGGGCGAGGGGGGCAAGGGCATCGTGATCGACCTCGACAAGGGCATCGACGCCGTGCGGGCCGAGCTCACCAAGTATCCCGTCTCCACCCGCGTCAACCTCAAAGGTACCATCATCGTGGCCCGCGACATCGCCCATGCCAAGCTCAAGGCGAGGCTGGATGCTGGCGAGGAGATGCCCGCCTACTTCAAGGACCACCCCATCCTCTATGCCGGACCGGCCAAGACACCGGAAGGCTACCCCTGCGGAAGCATGGGTCCGACCACGGCCAACCGCATGGATCCTTATGTGGATGAGTTCCAGGACCACGGAGCCAGTCTCGTGATGATAGCCAAGGGCAACCGCACACAGGTGGTTACCGATGCATGCCGGAAACACGGAGGCTTCTATCTGGGCACCATCGGCGGCGTGGCGGCCGTGCTCTCGCAGAGCTCCATCAAGTCGATCGAGTGCGTGGAATACCCTGAGCTGGGCATGGAGGCCATCTGGAAGATCACCGTGGAAGACTTCCCCGCATTCATCCTCGTCGACGACAAGGGCAACGACTTCTTCCAACAGCTCAAGCCGTGGGCGCCCTGTCAGGCGTGCCGGAAGTAAGCGGACAAGTCATCCATCAACTCACAAGCATCGGCGGGGCTGCTTCCGCCGGTGCTTTTCCCGTTCTCTCCCACGAGGGGAAACAGTCTGAATGTCAAAGAACGACGGTCTGGAAACCGGAGCATCCACCTCTGCCGTCGCGGCACAGAGGGGCGGTCAGGCCTGTATGGAAAACCATAGTGGGAAAAGGACATGCTCCCGGAAGTCTCGTTAACCCACCGCAAAGATACGACACGGAAGCCCGGTTTCCAAAAACTAATACCCGGTTTTCCGTTCGTCCAGCCGCCCACGAAGTGTTAAAAAAAGCATTTACTCCCCTTGATTCCGGCTTTCCACTTTCCTTTTAACGGCTTTTTACCCTCCTTTTAGCCGTTAAAAGCTCTCCTCCTAACGGCTAAAAGCCCGTCTTTTAGCGGTCTTTTACTTGCCGACTCTCCACAGCCTCTCTGCATCGGGGTCAACGAGGTGTCAGGTCAGTGGCAACGCCCTGCTCGGACGCGAACCTTATTTATCGCGTCCGCAAAGATAAGATATAGATAAAGATATAGATAGAAAGATAAAAGAAAGAGGCCGACACGGCAGCCTCTTTCGTCTTTTTTTTATTTATTTTAACAAAAAGAAGTGATGCCGACAGGACGGACGGGTGCGGAAAGTGCAGCAAAAATCGCCGCTAACATTTGGAAAAACCACGAAAAATATCTATATTTGTCGCATGATGAGAAAACATATCTTATTGGCAATCGTCACGATTGCGCCCGCAACGATGATGGCACAGAGAGTTCAGTATCCAGTAGCGCCACGCGACAACACCGTGGACACTTACTTCGGCGAGCAGGTGGCCGACCCCTTCCGGCCGCTCGAAGACGACAATTCGGAGGCCACGGCAGCCTGGGTGAAGGCCGAGAACCGGCTGACGCAGGAATACCTGCAGAAGATTCCGTTCCGCGGCAAGATCCTGAAGCGGCTCAAGGAGCTGGCCAACTACGGCAAGGTGTCGGCGCCATCGTTCAGCAAGAAGACCGGGAAATGGTATTTCTCCAAGAACGACGGACTGCAGAATCAGTATGTCATCTACGAGATGGACCGTCTCGGCGACGAGCGCAACGCCCGCGTGTTCCTCGACCCCAACCAGTTCTCTGCCGACGGAACGGTGGCTCTCAAGGGCAGCTATATCTCCAACGACGGCCGCTACTGCGCCTACGCCATCTCCCGCAGCGGCAGCGACTGGCAGGAATTCTATGTCATCGACCTGCAGACACGCCGGTTGCTGGACGACCACATCGTGTGGGCAAAGTTCTCCGGAGCCTCGTGGTATAAGGACGGATTCTTCTACAGCGCCTACGACAAGCCCGAGGAGGGCCATGCGCTCTCCGGCAAAAACTCCACCCACAAGATATACTATCATAAGATCGGCACGCCCCAGAGCAGCGACCGGCTCTTCTATCAGAACCCCGCTAAGCCGATGGAGTTCTTCTCCACCTTCGTCAACGAGGACGAGACGCTCCAGATGCTGTTCGAGAGCGGAGCGGGAGCGGGCTCCAACCTCTATGTACGCTCGCTCAAGGAGCCTGACGCACAGTTCGTGCAGATGACGGCGAACATGGACAACATCTATTCGCCCGTGGAATTCATCGGCGACAAGATTTATATCCTCACCAACGACGGCGCGCCTAAATACAAGCTCATGGTGGCCGACATCCGACAACCGGGCATCGGCGACTGGAAAACCCTGATACCGGAGGGCGACCATGTGCTGGAGAGCGCACAGGTCATCGACGGCAAGCTTTTCCTCACCTATATGAAGGACGCCTGCGACCACGCCTATGTCTATTCGCTCGACGGCAAGCTGCTGCACGAAGTGGCCCTGCCCGGACCCGGCACGGTGGACTTCAGCGGCGACAAGGACCGCCGGGAGTGCTTCTTCAGCTTCACCTCGTTCACCCAGCCCAATATAGTCTATCGCTACGACATCGACAAGCGGGAGGCCGTGCCCTACTCGAAGCCCGCCATCAAGGCAAACCTCGCAGACTATGAGACGAAGGAAGTGTTCTACGAGAGCAAGGACGGCACCCGCGTGCCCATGTTCATCACCTATAGGAAAGGGCTCAAGCTCAACGGCAAGAATCCCACCTATCTCTATTCCTACGGAGGCTTCAACATCTCCATGACACCCGGCTTCAGCCCATCGCTCCTGGCCTTCATGGAGGGAGGAGGCATCTATGCTCAGCCCTGCATCCGGGGCGGCAGCGAGTATGGCGAGGAGTGGCATCAGGCCGGCACGAAGATGCAGAAGCAGAATGTGTTCGACGATTTCATCGCCGCTGCCGAATACCTCATCGCCAACAAGTATACCAGCAAAGACTATCTGGCCATCGCCGGCGGCAGCAACGGCGGACTGCTCGTGGGAGCCTGCATGACCCAGCGCCCCGACCTCTACAAGGTCTGCATTCCCCGTGTGGGCGTGATGGACATGCTGCGCTATCACAAGTTCACCATCGGGTGGAACTGGGCAAGCGACTATGGCACGAGCGACGACTCGAAGGAGATGTTCTCTTACCTGAAAGGCTACTCTCCCCTGCACAACATCCGTAAGGGCGTGGCTTATCCTGCCACGCTCATCACCACGGCCGACCACGACGACCGCGTGGTGCCGGCTCATAGCTTCAAGTTTGCGGCGGCCCTGCAGGAAGCCAACGCCGGCAACCAGCCCATACTCATCCGCATCGATACCAAGGCCGGGCACGGCGGTGGCAAGCCCCTGAGCAAGCAGCTCGAGGAGACGGCCGACATCTACAGCTTCATCTTTCACAACATGGGATTTAAATACAGATCGCGCTAACGCTTCCCCTTCAGGCCGACCGGCATGACAAAGACGGGAGGGGAGCATTGCCTGACTATTGGCGCATCACTGTAAAAGGCAAGACAATGTTCATCGGACAGGAAGACAACATACGCCGCCGGGCAGGCAAGTCTCTGAAAGACAACCCTAAGAATCAAGGCCCATTATGAAGCTTTGGCAGAAAATCATAGGAATCATGGTGCTGGCAGGTCTGTCGATAGAAGGCCTTATGACATGGCTCAATGCCTTCGTCGACATGAAGTATATGGTGGAGCCACATGCCGGAACAGACGACGACATCTGGGCTTTGGTGCAGGAATACTATTTCATTGTAACCGGCCTGTCGATAGCGCTGGGCATCAGCATAGCCCTGTGCATTTTCCTCTTTATCTGTTTGTGGAGAAGGAGATAGAAAATTAAGAGAATAAAAGAATAAAAGAGGATAAAAGAATAAAGCCAATGGCTTTCTCCCCAATACTGTCTTAATATCCTCTCTCCCTTTGGGGAGGTTAGGGAGAAGTTTCCTTTGGGAAGAGTTAGAGAGGGGTAAATAAGAGAATAAAAGATGAAAAACTGGCAGAAAATAGGACTTCTGGTGGCCTTCCATGGCCTGATGATGACCGACTATTACATCTGGGACACGACGCGCCTCGGCATCGAGACTTTCAAGAGTGGACTGGGAGCCACGCTCTCCCTCCGCAATTACGCCCTCCATCAAGTAGACCGGCTGGGCTGGCTGCTGCTGGCCAATGTAATGGTCATCGGCCTCCTCGTGGTCTGGCTCTGCCTCCAGAGACGGCGGAAGAACATTCTCACAAAGACAGGAAATGAAATCACGGCAACTTGACGGCAGGACATGTATCGCAAACCGAATCGAATAGCAGCCACATTGCTGTTGCTTGCCACGCTTCTGCCGGCAAGTTGCCTGCAAGTAACCGACTGGGGACAGAATCTCTGACATGGCAAACGACAACTTCCAATCAGCAATCCTACGATGGTATGCGGGCAACGGGCGCAGTCTCCCCTGGCGAGAAACCCGTGATCCGTATGCCATCTGGCTCTCGGAGGTCATCCTCCAGCAGACGCGCATCGCGCAGGGCACCGACTACTGGCACCGCTTCATGCGCCGGTGGCCCACCGTGGAGTCGCTGGCTGCCGCCACCGAAGACGAGGTTCTGAAAGAATGGCAGGGACTGGGCTACTATTCACGAGCCCGAAACCTGCATGCCGCTGCCCGGCAGATAGTGGCCAATGGGGGCTTCCCCCATACCTATGAGGGTATCCGCGTACTGAAAGGTGTGGGCGACTATACTGCCTCGGCCATCGCCTCGATAGCCTTCGGTCTGCCTCACGCTGCCGTAGACGGTAATGTCTACCGTGTGCTGAGCCGCTATTTTGGCATTTCCACACCCATCAACAGCACCGGCGGCAAGAAAGAATTTCAGCAATTAGACGACGAACTGCTGCCTCACGACAAGGCGGCGGAATGGAACCAGGCCCTGATGGACTTCGGAGCCCTGCAGTGCACGCCCCAGTCGCCGCGCTGCTTTCTCTGTCCGTTACAGGAAGGCTGCTATGCCCTGCGCACAGGAAAGACAGAGGTGCTACCCGTGAAAGAGAGAAAGCTGAAACGGCGCGAGCGTTTCTTCACCTATTACCTACTGCTGAACAATGGCCGGACAGCCATCCGCCAACGGGGAGCAGGCGACATATGGCAGGGCCTTTGGGAACCCGTCCTGAAAGAAGAGCCCTTCTCCAAGGAGGAAGCCGAGGTCAGGCATATCCTTACCCACCAGACCATCTACGCCCGGATGATAACGATAGAGGCCAAGGACGGTGATCTGCCCGAAGGCTGTCAGTGGATAGCCTTCTCCGACATAGCCGGCTATGCCCTGCCCCGCCTCGTGGAAAAACTTCTCGGGAAGCGCAGAAAATACTAACTATTGAGTATTGCAGGACATCTGCTTTTTCGCTATTTTTGCCATGGACAACAGATAAACTTGCAGTATGACAGAACCGATTATTCACAAAAAAGACGGAAGTGAGCCGGAATACGGCAACTGGATACCCGTAAAGCTGGTAGGGATCTTCCTCTCTCTGACCATCGTCGCCTTTATCATCTTCATTCTCACGATACTCTACAGCGAGAGCTGTCTGCTGAAGACACTCACCACCCTTCTATTCCTTGCCGCTGCCTTTTTCTTCGGTTACATGACCTATGTGCGCCGTGTTTTCGACTTCAGGCATGGAGGAGCCATGGGCAAGATTCACCAGTATGTCTTAGACTGTCTCGCATGGGACGGAAAAGGCAAGCTGCTGGATGTGGGATGCGGCTCCGGCGCACTTACCATTCGATGCGCAAAAGCCTTCACAGAAGCCGAATGCACGGGCATCGACTACTGGGGAGCCCTATGGGACTACGACATGAAGATGTGCGTGCGTAATGCCGAGATAGAGGGAGTGAGCGACAGATGCTCGTTCAGGAAGGGAGATGCCAGTCGGCTCGAATTCGGAGCCGAGACCTTTGATGCCGTGGTGAGTAACTTCGTCTACCATGAGGTGCGCAACAATCCCGACAAGGAGGCCCTCATCCGCGAGACCCTGCGTGTATTGAAGAAAGGCGGCGCGTTTGCCCTGCACGACCTTTTCTCTAACAAACATATCTACAAAGATTTCGACGGAATCATAGAACGCCTGAAGGCTGATGGAATCAGCGAGATATATTTCGTGGCTAACACAGAAAAAATAATCCCAATGCCACAACTCACGCGGATGCCCGGCATGCTCACAGGCCTGGGCATGCTCTACGGAAAGAAATAGGGAACATCAGAGGCTTTTCCTCGAGAGAAAGAGCAACGGAAAATCCGAAACTACAGACTTCCCTCGTTCTTCAAAAAGGAGAGCGAGGGAAAGTTTTCATCCCACAACCCTTGCAGATTTCCTTTTTTATTCGTACCTTTGCCGTCGACAGGCAAATGGCCTGTTAAGGGGTGCCCGCACGATTGGCGGAGCTGAGAATATACCCGATAACCTGATCCAGATAATGCTGGCGTAGGTAGGTCTATGGAACATCCCTTATACATTAATTGTTTAATTTATAAGATTCAAAGATGAAGAAACTTTTTATCTTGGCGGCTGCGCTGACATGCGTGGCAACAACAAGTGCACAGGCTCCGAAAGACTCCCTGCTGCACGAGGAGATTCAGGAAGTGGTGGTCAAGGGCGTGCGTGTGCAGAAGAACGCACCCTTCGCGGTGGCCAACATCAAGAAAGCCGAATTGCGGCAGTTCAGTAAGTCGGGTCAGGAACTGCCTTTCCTCTTTGCCCGCACGCCGGGCATCCTGGCATGGAGCGAGAACGGCATGGGCACGGGAACCACCTATATGCGAATCCGCGGTGCGGCGGGCTCGCGCATCAATGTTACCCTCGACGGCGTAGCCCTCAACTCACCGGAAGACCAGACCGTGTTTTGGGCCAACATGAATTCCTACGCCGCCCTGCTCGGCAGCGTCCAGATTCAGCGTGGCGTGGGGGCTTCCACCAATGGCGACGGTGCCTTCGGCGGCTCTGTCTCCCTCGCCACGGCAGCCCCCTCGCAGGTGGCGAGCCTCGAGCTGACGGGCTCCTATGGCTCCTATAACACCTATAACATCGGTCTCAACTTCTCGTCGGGCATGCTCCGCAACCATTGGATTCTCAGCGGTGCCTACCACGAGACTGCCACCGACGGATTCCTGCACGGCACCAGCGGGCGCTCAGGCTCTTACTTCGGCGGCCTTGCCTACTATGCCGGCCGTCTCACGCTGGCCTATAAGAACATCGGCAATTTCGAGAAAACCGGACAGGCATGGAACGGAGTAACGGCGGGCAATGATGACGCCACGCTCATGGGCGACGCCATCCGCACCTATAAGGATATGTATCACCACGGGCTGGGACGCTTCAACCCGCTCTACGAGGGCATCGTCTTCGACGAAGACCGTTGGCAGTTCCCGCAGGACGCAAGAGGGAACTTCATCACCCGCCGCTATGTCATGCAAGACGGATCGCTCTGGCGGAAGACCACCGACAACTTCTATCAAAACCACAACATTCTCTCCGCCGTCTGGCGATCGGGCAGCAATTGGACTCACAACGCCGCCCTGCACTATACCTACGGCTACGGCTACTACTCCGAGTTCCGCCCCAACAACAAGTTTGCCAAATTTGGACTCACGGCCACCAACGCCGCCGGCAACAAGATCAAGCGCACCGACTTCGTGCGCAGAAAAGGATTGGCGCAGCATACCTATGGATTGGTCTACAACCTCAACTACAGCGACGGATACAAAGAACTCACGGGCGGCATCAACCTCCAGCAGTTCCGCGGAAGCCACTTCGGCTATCTCACCTATGTGAAAGACAAGGGGCAGACACAGAACTTCACCGGAAAGCAGTATTATGACTCCAACGCACGCAAGGACGACTATTCGGCCTTCGTCAAGGGCACGCTCCACGCCGGCTCCTATCTCGATTTCTTCGCAGATATCCAATACCGCCATGTAGGCTACAAGACCAGCGGAATCAACGACAAGTTTGTCGAGCAGCCCGACGGAACCTACAAGAACCAGCAGCTCGATATTGATGCCGACTACAACTTCGTAAACCCCAAGGCGGGGATCACCTTCCACAGCGGCGCCCACAAGGCCTATGCCTCTGCCGCCTATGCCAGCCGCGAGCCGGAGCGCAACAACTTCACCGACAACGGAAACTATCCCGCCCCCGACGCCGAGCACCTGCTCGACTTTGAACTGGGCTACGACTATACGGGCAGCAACTGGGCCGCAGGCATCAACCTCTACAGCATGCACTATCGAGACCAGTTCGTGCAGACGGGCATGAAGAGCGACATCGGCGAGAACCTGACCACTAACATCGACAAGAGCTTCCGCATGGGAGTGGAACTCTCGGCCAGCTGGAGTCCGCTTGCATGGCTCACGCTGGAAGGTAATGCCGCCTTGAGCCGCAACAAGGTGAAAGACTTCACGGAATACATTGACGACTGGGATAATCCTCGCCCCAAGGATTACGACTTCAAGACCCAATCTGCACCGTCGAACCCCAACTGGAAGCCCACCACAGCACACTACGACCGCTCAGTGCTGGCATTTTCGCCGTCAGCCCTGCTCAACGGCATAATTGACTTCCACCACAGGGGCTTCCAGGCCGTGTGGCATACCAATTTCGTGAGCCGACAATATCTCGACAACACTGCCGACAAGCTCCGCTCGCTGCCCTGTTTCTCGCAGAGCAACCTCCATATCGGCTACACCACCAAGACCACACATCGCACGCTCGGCATCAAGGAGGTGGCACTGGGACTGGACCTGGCCAACCTCTTCGGCCGACGCTATGCCGCCAGCGGATGGGTGTATAGTGCGGTAAGCGCGAAAAACAAGTACACCCCCGATAACCGCTACTACCAGATAGGCTTCATCCCCATGGCAGGATTCACCTGCATGTCTAACATCACACTAAGATTCTAAGCATCCTATGGCGGAATTCCTCTCCCTCCACTGGCTCGACATCACGACCACCCTGCTCGGCCTGGCCTATATCCTGCTGGAATACAAGGCGTCGATATGGCTCTGGCTGGTGGGCTTCGTGATGCAGGTGATGGACATCGTGCTCTATTATCAGCACGGGCTCTATGCCGACTGCGGCATGGAGTTCTACTATATCGCCATGACCGTGTACGGCTTCGCCACCTGGAAGTTTGGCAAGAAACACCTGCAGAAGCAGGAAGAGGAACTTCCCATTACGCACTTCAAGAAGCGGCTCATCCTGCCATGGACGGTTTTCACCCTGGCAGCATGGGCTGTTCTCTGGTACTGGCTCACGCAGATAGGCTCCACGGTGCCCGTGGCCGACGCTTTCACCACGGCCCTGAGCTTCGTGGGCATCTGGGCTTTGGCTCGTAAATACCTGGAGCAATGGCTCATCTGGATTGTCGTGGACATCGCTACCTGCGTACTTTATTTCTACAAGGGCATTCCTTTCAAGGCCTCACTCTATGCCCTCTATGTGGTCATCGCCGTAGCGGGCTACTTCAAATGGCGCAGGATGATGCGGGAGCAGCAATAAATACAGTAAGAATACTAAAAACACACTATTAAATAAAACGATTTTTTCTTGTCGTTAACAACATTTCTTCGTATATTTGTGTCGAAATGCTGTTATAAGACTGGCTGTATAATCTTGAAGTCTTTGCGGTGAATTGCTACTACCTAATAAACGATAATGACCGCATCCTGTCTCTTATACACATCTCCGAGCCCACGAGACTCGACGTCATCT